>JAILCK010000279.1 GCA_024680435.1 Lachnospiraceae bacterium | reverse complement strand
ATCATGTTTCAGGATAGCGGTGCCATCGGAAGATGCCCTGTCATAGTGCCCTTTGAGTGGAAAGGCGGAAAACCTTCTTTTGACAGTAATATGACCGTCGAAGAGTGCTCTTTTACAGGTCTTTTTGGAAGCGATGACTTTAAAGAAGGATGCAAATCCTTTTGGCAGTTTAATCACGAGCCATCCTTAAACCTGGTTAGCTTTAAGGAAGGGTTTAATCTAACAACCGATAGGCTTTCAAAAAACATTTTTCACGCAAAGAACACCCTTACTCAAAAGGCCATGGGCCCTAAGTGCGAAGCGGAAGTTACAATCGATGGAAGGCACTTAAATAACGGAGACTACGCGGGCCTATCCGCATTTCAGGGAGACTACGCTTTTATAGGTATAAAGAAAGAAAAGGATAAGCTTTATGCCGTAATGCTTAGCAATGAAAGTAAAGGCGGAATCTGGGAACTTGAAGACGGAGAAGGAAAGCAGGAAGGAAAAGAACTTCTTGACGATAACAATATAAGGGTAAGAGTGGAGCTTGATTTTATGAAAGACACCGCAACCTGCTTTTATGAAAAGAATGGTGAATACATAAAGCTTGGCACCCCTCATAAGCTTACCTTCAGGCTTGATCATTTTACAGGGGCAAGGTTTGCTTTATCCATGTTTTCTACCTTAAAGCCCGGCGGAAGCGCTACATTTAAAGACTTTAAATACTTAACTTACAATTTGTAATATTTTTAAGCAGCCCCTATATATAGGCCACTTTATAGGCAGTTTCTGTGGGCCGAGTGAGGGAATGTTCACAATTTCAAAACACTTAAGCGGTGCTCTTAGCAGAGCCGAAATCCATCCCGATACCCTTAGCCGCGAGGGCGTTCCCGAGCTGCTTAGGGGAGCGTGGATTAGTTCGGCGGCGCGTTACCGCGTTTTGAAATGTGAACATTCCCTCACTCGGCCCAGTAAATTACTTGTGCTAGAGAGAAAATATTGTTAGGATGAATCTAACAGATTTAGGAGGAGCATATGAAAGTATTATTGATAGACTCAAGTCCAAGAGTGGGCGGAAACACTGCCATAGCTTTGGATGAAATGGTTAAAGTGTTTAATGAAGAGGGCATTGATAGCGAAGTTGTTAAAATCGGGAATCAGGATATAAGAGGCTGCATTGCCTGCGGAAGCTGCTCAAAGACAGGTAAGTGTGTTTTTGACGATGCGGTAAATGAAATAGCAAAGAAGTTTAAAGAAGCAGACGGACTTGTGGTAGCATCTCCCGTTTATTATGCTTCGGCAAACGCTACTTTGATTGCTTGCCTTGATAGATTATTTTACAGTTCAGACTTTGATAAGACCATGAAAGTGGGCGCAAGCGTGGTGGTGGCAAGAAGAGGCGGATGCTCCGCTACATTTGATGAACTTAATAAGTATTTCACCATTTCAGGAATGCCTGTAGCTTCAAGCCAATATTGGAATAGCGTTCATGGACTTTCAAAGGGAGAAGCCAAGGAAGATATTGAGGGGCTTCAGACAATGAGAACTCTTGCACGTAATATGTCTTTCTTAATAAAGAGCATTGCTCTTGGAAAAGAAAAGTTTGGGCTTCCTAAAAGCGAACCAAAGCAATTTACGAATTTTATTTAAAAGGAATATAAAACTATGATGGATCCAAGAAAATTAAGAGGCTTAACTTTTATTATGCTTCCGCTTGTGTTGGTGATAGCCTTTGCGGTTGTATCAACAATTTACTCAAAGCACACCTTCACACTTTCAGGAAGTGACACTCTAAAAAGTGAGCAAATTCAACCCATAAAGGCAATCGTTGAAGTAACGGGCACCATGGATACGGATGTTGTGTTTACGGATGTTGAAAACGGCAAAACCTATACAATCGGCTACATCACCCCCGGCATGGGCGGAAAAATAGAACTTGAAACCGGTAAGTGGTATACGGTTGAAGCCTTAGGAAACATTACTGTAAGACCTGTAAATGTAAGAGTGGAGTAATGGAAAAAAAGATTTATTATCATCTTCCGGGACTGTTTGAATTTTATGATTTTTACAAGGTGTTTTTGCCCTTATTTAGGTCTCATAAAGAATATTTTTACGACTTTTGCGAGATAGGCTCTATTTACGGAGCTCCTGCAGATGCCCTTTGGGGCGGCGGAAGAGTGGGCTTTGGAGAAGAAGCGCCTGAGAATGTGGCGGCTTTAATGAAAGAATACGGCATTTCTTCACGCCTTACTTTCAGTAACTCACTGCTTCGAAAAGAACATCTAAATGATAAAAAGTGTAACAAGCTTTGCAAACTCTTTTCGACAAACGTAAACAAAGAAAACGGAATAATCATTTATTCTGACTTGCTTCTTGATTATATAAAGAAAAACTATCCTGACTTTTATTTTGTTTCTTCCACCACAAAGGTAATAACGGATTTTAGTGAGTTTAAGGATGAATTAGACCGCGAAGATTTTAAATATGTGGTACCTGATTTTAGACTTAATAAGGAATTTGAAAAGTTAGGTGCGCTTACTGACAGCCAAAAGAGCAAAGTAGAGTTTCTTTGTAACGAATGCTGTTACATAGGCTGCGTTGAGAGAAAAAACTGCTATGAAAACGTAAGCAGAAAAGCTCTTAATGAAGACTGCGAAGATCACATTTGCGCTTCGCCAAATGCAGATAAAGGTTATAAGTTTTCTTTGGCCATGGAAAATCCTGCATTTATCGGCTTAGAAGACATAAAGAATACATATGCGCCAAATGGCTTTTCTAACTTTAAAATTGAAGGAAGAAGCTTAGGAAGCGCCATAATACTTGAAATGCTTCTTTACTACATGGTAAAGCCCGAATATCAATTAAAGGTACGTGAAGAAATATACTTAGATAGCTCCCTTGATTTGTTTTAGGCAGCTGAAAGGACATTATGAGCAATTTAGAAGTACGTGATGTAAGATTAGAGGATGCGAAAAGGCTTCTTGAAATCTATTCTTACTACATCACAGACACCGCGGTTTCTTTTGAATATAAGGTGCCGACTGTAGAAGAGTTTGAAGAAAGAATCAGAAAAATCAGCAACAAGTATCCTTACCTTGTGTGCCTTAAAGATGGGCAAATTATCGGATACGTTTATGCGGGAAGTTACAGCCCAAGAGAGGCATATGCATGGACTGTGACCACATCGATTTATCTTGATAAGGATGCAAGAAGGCAGGGCGCAGGCAGTTTTCTTTATGCAGAGCTTGAAAAGAGACTTAAAGAACGGGGAATCATTAATTTGCTTGCAGGTGTGGCTCATGCTGAAAAAGAAGATGAGTACCTAACGCATGATAGCTATAAGTTCCACATGAAAGAAGGATACGAACAGGTAGCCAGAATGAAGACTGTCGGCAAGAAATTTGACCGTTGGTACGATCTCATTTGGCTTCAAAAGAAAATATGAGAAAGAAAGCTTACAGCACGTTATAGTACTTAAGCATATAGTAGACTGATATAAGTAAACTTAAAACAAAGAACGCAGATAATGCGTAGAAGGATACGGCCTTTGTTAAATCAATGGCCGTTTCTTTTTTTGCTTTCTTAGAAATTAAGGTACCTATAAATCCGATTAACTTTTCAATTCCGGCGGTTAAAAGAGCGAAGAAGGGAATCAAGCAAGGTAAGTAGTATCTGCCTTGAGGCTGAAAATCCCAGGAGTAAGAGTAAAACAATGCAAGGCCCGCGGGAATAAGGGCGCCAACAATAAGAGCTAACTCTATAAAAAGTTTTTTCTTTCCTTCAAAAGCCCCAAGCTTTGTTGACTTGTATGGAAAGAAAAGGCCGATTAAGCAAACGTAGAATAAAAGGGCAAAAACAATGTAAACGTAGTGATGAGTGGGAATAAGCATGGGGCCAAACATTGCAATAAAGCTTCGCCAAACGAGTGTTAGGTAGCTTGAATGAAAGAGCATATAAAATAAAGAATATCCTTCGTTTTTATATGTCTTAGACATTTGCAAAAGCCATGCGGGGTCGCCGGTAGCCTGGGCACACGCCTTTCTTGCTGTAAGTGCAAACACGTCCCCATTATAAAGAATGGCATTTCTTATAAACCACCATCCTGCAAGTAAGATTACGATGCCTGCAATTGGGAGGCCTTTTTTAAACATGCCTTTTATATCTTTATTGTGGATAAAATAAGCCATAAAAGCTACAAATGTGACTAATATGTAGCCGTAGCAATTGTAGTAAGAAAGAAGACAGATTACGATTCCAAGTGATATTGAAACTAAAGACCTTACATCAAAGTTTTCTTTGTATCCTCGAAGAAGGCCGTAGAGCATTATGATAACGGCCATAAGGGCTGCACCGTCCGTGTTTACGTAGGTATAAATAAAGATGTTTTGAGGAAGAAGGATTACTGCGAAAGAAAAAATAGAAGCTATCTTTTCATCTTTAAACAATAACTTTGATAACTTAACCGTATAGAATGCAGCAACCAAGCCAAATATCACGTTTACGTATCTTGCGATAATAAGCTTTGCGGGAAAAGAAAGGGACAAAAATGAAAGGGCTCTTAACAAAAAGCCGTCGATCATGTAAGTTAATATCGGCTGAAAGGCATATGAAGCGCCGTAGCCGTCTAAGATAATTTCAGGATCGTCACCCGCAGGGATTCGACCATGGTTTTCTATGTATGTTACAACTTTAAATCGGTTTATTTCATCGGGACCGTCTCCAAAGGGCTGCACAAACACAAAAACACTCATGCATACAAATATAAACATGAATAGAAGAGCCATTTTTATTGCGTTGTTTGTTTTAGCCGAAAATTTCATTTAAGTTCCCTTTATTATCCAAAGAAAAGTTGATATATTTAAAATAACATTTACATTGTACATGTTTTTTTAAAACTAAGCCATAAAAAGTATTAAAAAGCCTAAGGCTTTTAAAGGAGAGGTTACTATGTATATCTACGATGATAAGACAAAACTAAACGCGTTTCTTGATATGCCTAAAAACGGGGCTAAGAAATGTCCCCTTTGTGTGATTATTCACGGGTTTACGGGACATGGCGAAGAAAGACATATAGTTGCAACACAGGAAGCCATGAATGAAATAGGGATTGCTACCTTAAGAGTTGAAATGTACGGTCACGGCCATTCGGAAGGCGAGTTTAGAAATCACACCCTTCATAAATGGATTTCAAATGCCCTTGCGGCCTTTGATTATGTAAGAACCCTTGATTTTGTAACAGAAGTTTATCTTTGCGGACACTCCCAGGGAGGCCTTTTATCAATGCTTGTGGCTCCCATGGAAAGAGATTTGATTAAAATCTTAATCCCCATGTCTCCCGCAATCTGCATACCTAAGGGCGCAAGAATCGGTAACTTACTGGGCATGCCATTTGACCCTGTAAATATCCCCAAAGAACTTGCATGGGATGATAGGACCCTAGACGGAAATTATATAAGAGTGGCGCAGTCAATTGACACCGACAAAGCAATTGAAGGATACACCGGAAAAGTTTTGCTTATCCATGGGGACGAAGATGAAGCTGTTCCTTACGAAGATTCCGTAGATGCAGCAAAGAAATATAAAAACTGCGAATTTGTGACTATCAAAGGAGACAATCATTGTTACGATTATCACCTTGACGAAGTTACAGATGCCATAAAGAAATACATGAGCGCAAACGCTAAGCTCTAATCCACAGTGGTTCGGCGGAGAATCCTATGAAAATTGATATAAAGAAAATAGATGAAGGCGAAGAGAGCATTGTTATCAGGTACAAAGAA
Organism: Lachnospiraceae bacterium; assembly: GCA_024680435.1. Classification (GTDB taxonomy): domain Bacteria; phylum Bacillota; class Clostridia; order Lachnospirales; family Lachnospiraceae; genus UBA1258. Next base: position 1,528 of record JAILCK010000279.1, on the reverse strand, counting down.
CTTACGTCACCGGTTGATAAGATAATTTCAATCCTCGATAATTCGCAAAACAAAATTTGGGGAAGACTTGAGGACCAAAGCATTGCTCTTGACCTATCCGACATTCTTTATCTTGAGTCGGTGGATGATAAGGTCTTTGCTTACACCAATGATAAGGTTTTAAAGATTGATGGTTCACTTCAATCTTTCATGCTTATTGTGAATGACGACAGTTTCTTTAGATGTTCAAAGTCAATGGTAATAAATATAAATCGCGTGATTTCTCTTAAAAGCCTTTCTTCCAACAGAATTGACGCAACCCTCGAAGGCGGCGAACATATCATAATTTCAAGACGATATGCTTCGGAGTTTAGAAGACTTTTGAAAGGAGAGAGATGATGAAACAGGATAAAAAACTATCACTTTGGGAAAGATATCTTACCAATGAAATCGGAATAGAGTTTAAATCATGCCTTTATTTCTTCGCTATTTTGTTTTTTTACTGCATGTATAAAGTCATAAACGGCTCAATGGAAGCAAACATCATTCACATGGCCGAAATGATCTTTTCCTGCTACATAATCTGCTACCTTCAAATCCTGGTTTTTTGGAACTTTGATGAGGCGGATAGGCTTGGGTTAAAAGAATGTGTGGGAATGGTAATCTGCACCTTGATTTACACTTTGGTTTCTTTTATCGGAGGCTGGTTTGATAAAAAAATCGCCCCTTCATTAATAATGGCTGCATACATTGTGGTTATGTATTTATGCGTTTTCTTTATCTATAAAACCAAAAGAAGAATTGATGATAAAAAGCTAAACGAAGACTTAAAATTATTTCAAACAAACCACAAAAAGTGAATGATACAGGTATTAAAGTGCACCTTACGGGAACAGATATTGTTCCCGTTTTTTATTTTTGGTAAATGTAGAGTGAAAGAAACCAAAAGGAGGCGATTGCACTATGAAAGAAAACATTTATAAAACGCCCTGTGGCGACATTCACTACTTTGTAGAAAAACAAGCTAAAGACGATAAAATTCAGTTAGTTTTTCTGCCGGGACTAACTGCGGACCATAGATTGTTTGAAAAGCAAATAGAATACTTTGAAGGAAAATACAAGATTTTTGTGTGGGATGCTCCGGGACACGCTGCATCCTGGCCATTTTCTTTTGACTTTACCTTGATGGATAAAGCAAAGTGGCTTGATGAAATCCTTATAAAAGAAGGCTTTAATAAGCCTGTAATCATCGGGCAATCAATGGGCGGATATGTGGGCCAGGCTTATTCTGAAGCTTTTCCCGAGAAGCTTAAAGGTTTTGTCTCCGTTGACTCCGCACCTTTGCAAAAAGAATACGTTACGGCAGCGGAAAGATGGCTTCTTAAAAGGATGGAGCCTGTTTATTTTTATTATCCTTGGAAATCCTTATTAAAAGCAGGAACAAGGGGAGTAGCGGAGACTGATTACGGAAGGCGTCTTATGCATAACATAATGATGACTTATGATGGTGATAAAAGGAGATATTCTAAGCTATCGGGCCACGGCTTTA
>JAILCK010000271.1 GCA_024680435.1 Lachnospiraceae bacterium | reverse complement strand
GCTCAATAGCAAAGATGATTCATGACCTTCACGCATCCATTGTTGTGGAAGGTGTTGAAAATCAGGATAACGTAGATATGATTCATCGCTTTGAAGGTGACGTTTCCCAAGGATACTTTTATTCAAAGCCCATACCTAAAGAAATCTTCTTAGAATACGTTTCAAACTTTAAATAAGAAAAAGCGTAACTTGTGTTTTGGTTTACATAAGTTGCGCTTTCTTTATGCTGTTTTTCGTTTGTTGAAAAAGCCTTTAAATTCTGACATAATTACAAGCGTAAGACACTTAAGGACAGATAAACATGAATCCAAGACTATTTAAAAGAGTTATTTTTAATACAGTAATGGTTCTTTCTCTTATACTCTTTTCTGCAGTATTAAGAGCAATTAATGTTGAGAACCAATATGCAAGAGACTCCCTTAACATATTTGTTTTTATGACTTATGAAAGCCTTTTGGCTTATTGGGGCTTAAACGTCATGAAAAGAATCATGAACATGGAAGTAAGAAGATACATGCTTGTTTCTTGCTTTGCCATGATTGTATGGGTGGTTATAAGAACCGTCAAATGGTATGTGGTTTCTTCCGTTTATGTGGAGAGGTTTCTTTGGTATTGCTATTACATTCCTCTTTTGACTCTTTCTTATTGCGTATATATGGCCGCGGACACTCTTTCTGAAAAGAACGAAGAGTTTTTTGCCTTAAGAAAAGCCATTATTTTTACAATTACCGTATTTATGGGCACCATGGTGCTTACAAACGATATGCACGGTATGGTCTTTGGCGTAACAAAAGATTCTGCGGAGGGCACTCACCTTTTGGGATACTATGTGGTATCTGCCTGGATAGGAATCCTTATTTTATGCGCGATTTTAAGGCTTCCCAAATATACGGAGGGTAAATTTGATATAAGAAGGCTTGCGCCCTATGCGGTTGTGACCCTTGGATTGGCATACTGCCTTATCTATTTTTACAAAGAAATGAACGGCATAAGAGCGTTTGTTGAGTTTACTGCCGGATATTGCGTATTTGCCATAGGCTTTTGGGAAAGCCTTATTTTAACGGAAATGATCCCTTCGAATATGGAGTATCGCTGGTGCTTTAATCATTCGGGGGCAAAGGTAAGCGTGGTTGATAATAAGGGGCGCACAAGATACGCTTCTTTTGATGCAAGAAGCTTAACCGATTATGAAATAAGTGAGCTTAAAAGCCACAGACTTATTAAGCCAAACGAAGGAACGGAGCTTCTTTCAATGCCTATTCGCGGAGGCTATGCCATCTGGGAAAGAGACGTAAATGAAATTCATAAAGCATACACTAAGCTTTTAGAAACCAAGAACGCCATTAAAGAAGCAACCGCTACTTTAGAAGAAAACATTGAAATAGAGAAAAAACATCAAAGAATTGCCGCAAAAAACCATTTATACGACATTACTTTTTCAAATGTGTCGGAGAAGCTTAAATACCTTGATAATTTGATTAAGTTTGCGGGGGCCGAAGAAGACCCGGATGCTTTAAGAAAGCTTTTAATAAAGATTGATTTATGTGGCGTATTTATAAAAAGAAAAAGTAATCTTTTACTTTTAAGTGAGCAGGAAATCGATGATTTTACCGATGAATTAAAGCTTTGCTTTAGAGAATCCTTTGATAACTTAAATGATGCAGGGTTAGAGGCAGGATTTGTTTTTAACAATATTTCAGACCTGGATTACCCCATGGCCGATTTGATATACGAAATATTTGAAGAAGCCATAGAAGCCTACATAGATTACATTAAATCCGTTAACGTTATTTTGGCAAAGAATGAGTTTTCTTTTAGGCTTACCGTAAATCTTTTATATAAAGATGATGTGGCATCCCCTGTCTCAAAGGAGTTTAAGCTTAAAGACAAAGGTGTTGTAAGCCTTGAATTTGAAAACACAAAGGAAGATATTACTCTTTCTTTTGACATATACGGTCCTAAGGAAGGAGGTAGCAAAGCATGACACTTGTAGAACTTGCTGAAATTGTTGCCTCTGTAATAGTGGTTTTAATGGCAGTACTTATTGTACAGATTTTTGTTAAATGGTACAGGGCAAGAAGAGCCTGGTCCGCATTTATAAATGCCGCCTTCTTCTTTGCAGGTTTCTTGGAATACAGAATCTGCCTTGAAATCATAAGAGGCAATGAAATGTCTCCGTACATAAACCGATTTTTAGAGCTTCCAATGGATTACTTTTTCTTAATTCCTGTCATTATGGCCATGTATTGCATCATAAGCTTGGTGGTGGAAATAAGACTGGCTCGCACTTCAATTTCCCGTTCATCCATTTTTAATGCGGTAAACGAAGTTGACTGCGGAATGATTTATTTTGATAAAACCGGCCGAATCATTCTTACAAACAGAAAGATGGCTGCTTTATCAAAGCGCATTTTTAAGTATTATCCCTATAACGGAAATAAGTTTTGGGAAGATATTATTTCTTTTGAAAAAAACGATGTTTGCAAAAGAATCGACTTTACCCAAAGCCCGGCATTTTTGTTTAAGGACGGTACGGTCTGGAGCTTTAACAGAGGCCTTATAAAGGATACGGATTGTAATTATAACGAAATCCTTGCTAAAGACGTAACGGTTCTTTATAAGCAGACTCTTAATGCGGAAAAAGAAAACAAAAGGCTCTCCACACTTCAAAAAAGCCTTGGAAGAGTCCTTAGAAGCATTTCCGAAACAGGCAACGAAGAAGAGCTTCTTAATTACAAAATCCGTATTCATGATGAGCTTGGAAATGCCATTTTAAGGACAAGAAAAGCTTTAAGAAGCGATGACATTTCAAAGGAAAGCGTTCAAAATATTGTTTACGGATGGGCAAACACCATAGGGGCTTTTGAAAAGAATTTGCTTGAAAGTAAAACAAACGAAGGAAGCGGATATAAAGACCTCGTTTCCCAGGCAAAGTCTTTTAACGTAAACTTGGTGTTTAAGGGTAATTTCCCTAAAGACGATGCCCTTGCCGTAAGGTTAGTTCGGGAAACAATGTATAATTCAATCCGTCATGCCTATGCCGATAACATAACGGTAAACACTTTGGAAAGGCCCGATTCTTTCCACATTCAGATTTCTGATGACGGCAAGAAAAAGGTTAATTCCATCAAAGAAGGAGGCGGACTTTCTTCTTTAAGAAAAGCAATCGAAGAAAGAAACGGCGAACTTAAAATAATAGCAAACGGTAGAGTGAGAATATTGGCAATACTTAAAAAATAACTTGAAACGGAGACTAAAATGACAAATGTATTGATCGTGGATGATGCTGCCACAATTCGAATTCTTTTTGAAAGAATAATTAATGAAAGTAAAGACTATAACCTTGCGGGTTCTTTGGAAAATGCAAACGCGGCCCTTCCCTTTTGCATGCGTACAAATGTTAATCTTGTAATAATGGATGTTTACACCAAGAATAGAGAAAACGGTTTGGAAGCCGCAAAGAACATAAAGAAAGAGTTTCCGGACATTAAGATTATTATAGCAACAAGCCTTCCCGAAGCTTCTTTTTTAGAAAAGGCCAAAGAAGCGGGATGTGAAAGCTTTTGGTACAAAGAGCTTGGAGAATTCGGGCTTTTGGATATAATGAACCGTACAATGAACGGAGAGCACGTATACCCCGATTCAAGCCCCGCAATCACCATAGGAAATGCAAAAAGCGTTGAGTTTACACCTATGGAAATGAAGGTTTTAAGAGAACTTTGTAACGGTAAGCTTAATAAAGATATTGCGGAAGATTTGTGCATGAGCGAAAACACCGTAAAGTTTCATATAAACAATATGCTTCAAAAGGCAGGATACTCAAACCGCTATCAGCTTGCCATAGACGCGGTAGAGCAAAAACTTATAGTTCCCGGTTTCTAAAAAATTAACAAAAAACCACCCATTAAGGTGGTTTTTTTTATTAAAATCTTTGATATTCTTGAGAATGTACGATACAATACCTATGAGGCAAATTAGGGTTAAACTCTAAAGGCGAAAGGAGATACTAAATGGGATTAATTAAATCTGTATTAGGAGTTGCCGGACAGGCAGCAATGAGCACACTTCAAGATCAGTGGAAAGAATTTTTTGTCTGTGACTCTATGGATGAAAGTGTATTGGTTACAAAGGGAATTAAGCGTTCTAAGAACAATAAAGGTTCTGACAATGTTATTTCAAACGGCTCAGGAATTGTGGTTGCAGACGGTCAGTGTATGATTATCGTTGAGCAGGGAAAGGTAGTTGAAATTTGTGCCGAGCCCGGTGAATTTACTTACGATACTTCATCAGAGCCTTCTATCTTTGCAGGAAATTTGGGAGAAAGCATCGTTGAATCCTTTAAGACAATGGGTAAGCGTTTCACCTTCGGTGGCGATACCGCAAAGGATCAAAGAGTTTATTATTTTAATACAAAAGAAATCATCGACAATAAGTTTGGTACTGCAAACCCCGTAAACTTTAAGATCAGTGACAAAGAAATCGGATTAAACTTAAACATCACTCTTAAGTGTTCCGGTATCTACACATACAAGATTGTAGATCCTCTTCTTTTCTACACAAACGTATGCGGTAATGTAGAAAGCCAGTACAGAAGAGATAAGATCGATTCTACATTAAAGGCAGAATTTATTGCTTCACTTTCAACAGGTCTTGCAGCATTATCCGCTCAGGGAATGATGCCCGACCAGATTACGGGAGACAATCCTCTTTTGGCTGATGCCATGAGAGAAGCCCTTTCCGATAAGTGGACAAAGTTAAGAGGTATTTCAATTGTAAGCATTGCTATGGCACCTCCCGTTGTAAGCGATAAGGATCTTCAGCTTATTCAGGATGCGCAAAGAGCAGCTTTCAATTCAAACGCAAATATGGCTGCAGGTACTTTGGTTTCAGCACAGGCTGATGCCATGAGAGCGGCTGCAAACAATGCAAACGGCGCAATGAACGGCTTTATGGGAATGAACATGGCTCAGGGAATGGGCGGCGTAAACGCAGCTTCACTTTTCCAGATGGGTCAGAATCAGGCTCAGCCTCAGGGCTCTCAGAGTGCTCAGGTTCAGGGCTGGACATGTTCTTGCGGCGCAGTTAACCAGGGCAACTTCTGCTCATCATGCGGAGCAAAGAGACCTGCCGGCGCACCTTTATACAAGTGCGATAAGTGCGGATGGACACCGGAAGACCCCACAAATCCTCCAAAGTTCTGTCCTCAGTGCGGCGATCCTTTTACAGATGACGACAAACAGTAAAATCGGAGATTAAAATGGCAGACTTACAGGAATATAAATGCCCATGCTGCGGCGGGGCAATTGAGTTTAATTCGACCCTTCAAAAGCTTAAGTGTCCTTTCTGTGACACTGAGTTTGAGATGGATGCCTTAAAATCTTTTGACGAAGATATTAAGGATGAAGGAAGCGATGATTACACCTGGCAGTCTCAGGCAGGCGAAGAGTGGCAGGAAGGCGAGACTAACGGTATCAATTCTTATTCCTGCAAATCCTGTGGCGGTGAAATAATCACTGATGCCACCACAGCCGCAACATCCTGCCCCTACTGCGGTAACCCCGTAGTGTTAAAGGGACAGTTAAGCGGTGTTTTAAAGCCTGATTTTGTGATTCCTTTTAAACTAAATAAAGAAGCTGCTGTTGAGAAGATGAAAAACCATTTAAAGGGTAAGAAACTTCTTCCAAAGAGCTTTAGCTCGGAGCAGCATATTGAAGAAATAAAAGGTATTTACGTGCCTTACTGGCTTTTTGATACAGACGTTGACGCAAAGCTTCGTTATAAAGCCACAAAGGTTACAAGATGGGACGATTCAAAGTTTAATTACAAAAGAACCGATTACTTTAGCGTTTTAAGGTCCGGTAAGATTGCCTTTGAAAAAGTTCCCGTTGACGGCTCTTCAAAAATGGACGATACCTTAATGGAGTCCTTAGAGCCCTTTAAGTTTAAAGAAGCAACTTCCTTTAATGCAGCATATCTTGCAGGCTACATGGCCGATAAGTATGATGTTACGGATGTTCAGTCTCAGGAAAGAGCAAACGAGAGAGTAAAGGTAGCCACAATAAACGCCTTTACAAGAACCGTTGAAGGTTATGACTCCGTAGATATTGAAGGAACAAGTCTTAAACTTAAAAATGCTACAGCCAAGTATGCTTTATACCCTGTATGGATATTAAACACAAACTGGAACGGACAGAAATTTGTTTTTGCCATGAACGGACAGACAGGTAAGTTTGTAGGAAATCTTCCCTGTGACAAAGGTCTTTTTTGGAAGTATTTCTTTAGAACCTTTGCAATTGATTCTGTTTTGGCACTTGCAGCACAGTTTGTTTTACATCTTGTTATGTAGGAGGCTTACAAATGAATACCATAATCACAATAGTTTCTTTGACCGGCGCTCCCACAACGGATTTTGACTGGGTAAAGGCCATTATAATTGCTTTGGCAATTGGACTTCTTGCCGCATTTATTACGGCACTGTCTTTAAAAGGTCAGCTTACAAGCGTTTACAAAAACGATTCTGCGGCTGATTACACAAAGAGCGGAAGCTTTAAAGTAGAGACAAAAAGAGACACGTTTCTTTATTCTAAGACAGAGAAAGAAGCTAAGCCTCAGAGCAATTCTAACAACGGCTGATAATTGACCTAAAGGAGTAAATCGAAGCATCGGTTTACTCCTTCTTTTTACTTTATTATTGACGTTTGTCCTTAAAAAAGGTAGGATAAATAAGATGTTTTTCGATTAAATAAGCGTTAAGCGTGGAGGAAATATGACACAGTCAAGAACACATAATTGTAATGAGTTAAGGATCGAAAATGTGGGTGAACGTGTTACCTTGGTGGGCTGGTATGAAAATATCCGCCGAGTTTCTAAAAACTTAGGTTTTGTGGTTTTAAGAGACTTTTACGGCACCACACAGATAGTTCCCGAAACTGAAGAAATGATGGAAAAGTTCTTAAGCGTAAACTGCGAATCTACACTTTTGGTTGAAGGTGTGGTAAGAGAACGTTCCAGCAAGAACAATAAAATTGCAACAGGCGATATCGAAGTTGTTCCCGAAAGAGTGGAAGTGCTCGGTAAGTGCATTTACAACGAACTTCCCTTTGAAATCAACCGTTCAAGAGAGGCTGATGAGAACACTCGTTTAAAGTATAGATATTTGGATTTACGTAATCCCGATGTTAAGAGAAAGATCGTGCTTCGTTCTAAGATTGTTGCCGATTTAAGAAAGGCAATGACAGATCACGACTTCCTTGAAATCACAACCCCTATTTTAACGGCTTCCAGCCCCGAAGGAGCAAGAGACTACCTCGTGCCCGCACGTAATCACCCCGGTAAGTTCTATGCCCTTCCTCAGGCTCCTCAGCAGTTTAAACAGCTTTTAATGACTGCCGGATTTGACAGATACTTCCAGATTGCTCCTTGCTTTAGAGATGAGGATGCAAGAGCTGACCGTTCACCCGGTGAATTCTATCAGCTTGATATGGAAATGGCATTTGCTTCTCAGGAAGACGTATTTGCCGTTATTGAGGATGTACTTCCTCCCATCTTTGAAAAGTACGGAACTTACAGCGTAGCTTCAAAGGCTCCCTTTACAAGAATCGGATACAATGAAGCAATGGAAAAGTACGGTTCGGATAAACCGGACCTTAGAATCAAGCTTCATGTTGATGATGTAACTGAATTACTTTCAGATTGCGGATTTGAAGCATTTGCAGGAAACGTTATTAAGGCAGTTAAAATCGATAACTTTACAAACACACGTAAAGAAATCGATGCCATGATAGATGAAGTTTTTGTTACCACAGCCAATAAGGTTTACTGGTTTAAGGTAGATGAAAACGGAGAACTTGTAGGCGGTATTTCAAAGTTCTTACAGGAAAAGAAAGATGAAATCAAGAAGGCACTTAACTTAACAACAGGCGACTTTGTTGCTGTAACAGCAGGAAAGAAGCTTGCGGCTCAAAAGACAGCCGGTGCCGTAATCAAGATTTTTGGTAACAAGATCGATCATTGTATCGACAGAGAAAGATATGAATTTTGCTGGATTGTTGACTTCCCTATGTATGAAATCGGTGAAGAAAGCGGACAGATTGAATTCTGCCACAATCCTTTCTCAATGCCTCAGGGCGGAAAGAAAGCGCTTTTGGAAGAGGATCCTTTAACAATCAACGCTTACCAGTATGACCTTGTTGTAAACGGTATTGAATTATCATCAGGTGCCGTTAGAAACCACGATCCCGAAATCATGATTGAAGCATTTAAGATTGTAGGTCTTGGTGAAGATGCGGTTAAGGCTAAGTTCCCCGCTATGTACAATGCATTCTGCTACGGAGCTCCTCCGCACGCAGGTATTGCACCCGGTGTTGACCGTATGATTATGCTTCTTACAGCAGATCAGACAATCCGTGAGATCATTCCTTTCCCTATGAACAAGAATGCTCAGGACTTAATGATGGGTTCACCTTCAGAGGTAGACAAAAAGCAGCTTGACGATGTTCACATCCAGGTTGTGTTACCTAAGAAAGAAGATTAATAAAAAAAAACGCAGGATGAAAATCCTGCGTTTTTTAATTCAAAATTATTCGTTAAAAAGTCCTTTTGTGATATCAAAGATTACTTTGTAGATATCCTTTGAAAACTTTATCTTTTTATCATCAGTGAGTTTACCCGAAAGAGCATAAACAAATGTAAGCTTTGTTAAGTAGGAGTTTAAAACAAGATTACAATGGGCTGCATTTGCCTGAGACTGACTTGATTTACCCTCCATTGCCTTAAAGGTTTCTTTGGTTATTTCCATGGGCTTATCAAAGAGCCATTTATTGTACTTACTTAAAACCTCATCGTCATGAACCTGCTCAAGCATCAATACTCTTAAAACCTTATTAAAATAGGGGTCAAAGAGGTATTTTGTGATATAGATGTTTGAAAGCCAGTCAAAAGAAGAAAGATCCAAAACTGCCTTTGCTTCTTCCGATTTTGGAATGGCATCAATGATTTCTTTAAAGATTACTTCAGCTTTCTCTTCAAATTCATCCAAGATGTTATCTAAGATTTCATGCTTGCTCTTAAAGTGGTGATAGAAGGAACTTTCTTTGATTCCAGCAGCCTTTGCCAAGTCTCTTATGGATGTGCTTTCATATCCATGGTCTGAAATAAAGTCTAAAGCTGCATCTTTTAAAAGTTGCTTAGTGTTCTTCTCTTTCATTTTGTAACCCTTTCAAATAGTTTTTATCCCCGTTTATTTGCTATTTAAACTTTACATCCATATATGCTTTTATTTCTTCCACACACTTTTCAAATCCAAGCTTTGAAGAATCAAGGCATAGATCGTAGTTTCTTGCATCAGTCCACTGACGTTTGGTGTGAGAGTAGTAGTAGTCGGCTCTGGCCTTGTCTGTCTTTATAATATACTTTTCAAGCTCCTTTTTGCTCATGGAGTGTTTCTTTCCTGCCTGTTCAATAAGAAAATCCATGGGAGCGTGGACAAATACGCTTATTACATCGTCTCTGTCTTTTAAAATGTAATCGGCGGCGCGGCCTATAATAATGCAGGATTCTTTTTCAGCCAGATCCTTAATTATTTTAGCCTGATAGTTAAATAAGTTTTCTTCGCCGGTAAAGCGTGAATCCGATGGATTTAACACCTTTCCGCCGTAACGTTTTTTCTTAAAAAGCCCAAAAAACTTTCCCGATTTTTCATCTGCGTTTGCAAATAAAGCTACGTTAATTCCGCTTTCTTCAGAGGCCTTTGTAATGAGGTCTTTATCGTAATATTCTACGCCAAGCTCTTTGGCAAGCATCTGTCCGATGGTGCGTCCGCCGGAACCGTATTGCCTTGCGATAGTGATAACGAATTTTTTCATTTAAGTGCCTCCTTATTCGCCCAAATAAGCTTTCTTAATGGAATCATCGTTTAAAAGATCTTTAGCATTTCCTTCAAGCACGATTTTGCCTGTTTCAAGAACGTAAGCTCTGTCTGCAATGGATAAAGCTTTCTTTGCGTTTTGCTCAACCAGTAAAACCGTGGTGCCGCTTGCACTTACTTCTTTTATAATATCAAAAATCTCATTAACAAAGATAGGAGATAAGCCCATTGAAGGCTCGTCCATAAGGATGATGGAAGGATGGCTCATTAGGGCTCTTCCCATGGCAAGCATCTGTTGTTCGCCGCCGGATAGTGTTCCCGCAAGCTGGTTCTTTCTTTCCTTAAGGCGAGGGAAGCGTGTATAAACCATTTCAAGGGTTTCTTCGATTTCTTTTTTATCTTTCCTTGTGTAAGCGCCCATCTTTAAATTTTGTAAAACGCTTAATTCCTGGAAAACTCTTCTTCCTTCAGGCACATGAGCCATGCCCATACTTACGATTTTGTGCCCCGGTACGCCTGTTATATCTTTTCCTTCAAATGTAACCGTTCCTTTTGAAGCCTGTATAAGGCCGCTTACGGCGTGTAAAGTGGTGGTCTTTCCCGCACCGTTTGCACCGATAAGGGCAATTACTTCGCCTTTATTTACTTCAAAATCTATTCCTTTAATTGCCTCGATAACGCCGTAGTGTACGTGGAGGTCTTTTACGCTAAGCATCGCCATTTCTATTCTCCTAAATAAGCCGTAATAACTTCGGGATTGTTTAAAACTTCCGATGTGGGGCCTTCGCAAAGCACGCGGCCAAAGTTTAAAACAGTAAGTCTTTCGCATATTCCCGAAACTAACTTCATATCATGCTCAATCAAAAGAATTGTTAAGTTAAAGTTCTTTCTTATAAAAGAAATTGTATCCATCAATTCCTTTGTTTCGTTGGGATTCATGCCTGCAGCGGGCTCGTCTAACAATAAAAGCTTTGGATTTGTGGCAAGGGCTCTTGCTATTTCAAGCTTTCTTTGCTTACCGTAAGGAAGCTGAGAGGCTTTTAAATCGGCTTCTTTGTCTAAATCAAAAACCTTTAAAAGCTCCATTGCCTGTTCGTTCATTTCTTTTTCCACTTTAAAGTACTTTGGAAGCCTTAAGATAGCTGCCAATGTGGAATATTCAAATCTGTTATGTAAACCAACCTTAACGTTATCCAAAACGCTCATATCAGAAAAGAGTCTTATGTTTTGGAAGGTTCTTGCAATACCTTCTTTATTGATGGTGGTGGTGGGCTGGCCTGTAATGTCTTTTCCGTCTAACTTAATGATGCCGACATCAGGCTTATACACGCCTGTAAGTAAGTTAAATACTGTGGTTTTGCCTGCTCCGTTAGGCCCGATAAGGCCGTATAATTCACCTTCGTTAATGGTTAAATTAAATTCATCAACGGCTCGAAGTCCTCCGAATGAAATGGATAAGTTGTTTACAGAAAGCATTTCTTTAGCCATTACTGTACCTCCTTTTCATCCGTTTTCTTTTTAAAGATATTGATCTTTGAAAGAAGAACATCTCTTTTTGCCCTTGCTTGAGGGGACCAGTTTATAAGCATCATTGCGATTAATACAACCGCGTAAATAAGCATACGATAGTTACTTAAGAAGCGAAGCTTCTCGGGTAAAAGTACCAATATAACCGTTGCGATAACGGAACCTCTTATATTTCCGATTCCGCCAAGCACCACGTAAACCAAAATCATGATTGACATGTTGTAGCCAAAGTTTTTGCTTGATGAAGCAAGAGTGGAGAGTGAGCTTGCATAAAGCACACCCGCAACACCTGCCAAAGCCGCGGAAATAGTGAAGGCAAGCATCTTATACTTGGTAATATTGATGCCTGTTGCTTCAGCTGCAATTCTATTATCTCTTATAGCCATAACCGCACGTCCTGTGCGTGAATTAACTAAGTTTAAAACGATAATCAAAGTAATGAGCACTAAGATTACGCATGCCGTAAAAGAAACCGTAAAGGAAAGACCTGTGATTCCTAAAGGTCCCTTAATTATCATTTCACCCGAATCTTCCATGTTAAGAGCTGCCTGATCCTTTAATGAAATGTGAAAGCCCTTTGAATCCTTTCCAAGGAAAACCGCTGCGCAAACGTTTTTAATGATTTCTCCGAAGGCCAAGGTTACGATTGCAAGATAGTCGCCTTTAAGCCTTAAAACGGGGATACCGATTAAAAATCCGAAAATGCCTGCAAGGAGGGCGCCTGCCACAATGCAGATAAGAAGTAAGAGGGGCTTAAAGGTAAGCACTGTACCGAGCGTCTTATAAAGGATGGCACCGGTAAACGCGCCGATACACATAAAGCCTGCGTGTCCTAAACTTAATTCACCAAGGATACCAACGGTTAAGTTTAAAGAAACCGCCATTATGATGTAATAGCAAAACTGGATAAGGAGTCCCTTCATGGAGTTTGACATTACACCGCCCATAATAAGTGACTGGCAAATAAGATATGCCACAATCACGATTAAATAGGTTATTGTATTTTGTTTAAAGGTTTTATCGGAGTTAAATTTGTTAATTAAAGTTTTCATGCTGCCTCCTTAGACCTTTTCCATTATTTTCTTTCCAAGTATTCCCGTGGGCTTTACAAGTAACACGATAATCAAAGCCGCGAACACGATTGCATCGGATAACTGAGTGGAAATGTAAGCCTTTGCAAGTGTTTCAAGAATACCTAAGATAATACCGCCGATAAAAGCTCCGGGAATTGAGCCGATACCTCCGAATACCGCCGCAACAAAGGCTTTTATACCGGGCATTGAACCTGTATAGGGTGTTAATGAAGGATAGGATGAGCAAAGAAGCACGCCCGCAACAGCCGCAAGGGCAGAGCCTATTGCAAAGGTAAGAGCGATAGTGGCGTTTACGTTTATTCCCATTAAGGATGCAGCACCCTTATCTTCCGATACCGCAAGCATAGCCTGACCTGCTTTTGTTTTTCCTACAAATATCGTTAACGCTGTCATAATGACAATGCAAAGAATGATTGTAACCAGGGTTTCTCCGGTGATTGTAATCTGTCCCTTAAAAAGCTTTACGGGAGCAAGATTAATAACCGATTTAAACACCTTAGCATCCGCACCGAATAAAATGAGGGCTAAGTTTTGTAAGAGGTAACTTACGCCGATTGCGGTAATAAGCACCGCAAGGGGAGAGCCTGCATTTCTTAAGGGCTTGTATGCGATTCTTTCAATTGTGATTCCAAGGAAAGTGCAAAGAAACATTGCGATAAGCACTGTGACAAGAGGGTTAAAGCCAAGGGCACTTGTGATTAAAAACACTGCGTAAGCCCCCACCATGATGATGTCTCCGTGTGCAAAGTTAAGCATCTTGGCAATTCCGTAAACCATGGTATAGCCAAGGGCGATTATGGCATAAACGCTTCCAAGGCTTATTCCGTTAATGATGTTTGTAAGAAAACTCATAATCTAATTCCTTCTTTATAATGTTTAGAACAGAAAATATATCTTTTTAATTATAGCACGTGATATTTATTCATTAAAGAAAAAACTTAAGGTCTGCAATTTAAAACAAACAGTGGGAGCTGCTTATGCAACTCCCACCGCCATTGTGGATAAAATGATTAGTCAAGTACTACGTATTCGCCGTTTTTGATTTCTACAACGATAGGAGCCTTGTTAGGTTCACCGTCGGCACCCCATGTGATGTCTGAACCGGTAAGACCTGTGTAAGTAATCTCTGTCATTGCTTTCTTTAATGCGTCGCAGATTTCAGCATTTGAAGCAGCGGGAGTGATGTTTGCCTTTTCGATGGCAGCCTTCACGATGTACACTGCGTCATAAGCATCTGCAGCGAACTGGTTGGGTGTAAGTCCGTTACACTTAGCTTCATAAGCCTTTACAAAGGCCTGTGTCTTTTCATCTGTAGAAGATGTTGAGAAAGGTGTCAAAAGAAGAACGCCTTCAGCAAGTGAAGTATCAAAACCGTCAAGTCCCAAGATTCCGTCAAATCCGTCGCATCCGAATACTGCGATATCAATGTCTTTCTGAGCGGCCTGGGCTAAAATGTTTGAAGCATCCTGGTAGTAGATAGGTAAGAAGAGTAAGTCTGCACCTGAATCTACTGTAGCCTGAAGCTGTGTGGAGAAGTCTGTGTTAGAGTCCTGTGTGTAAGCTTCCTGAGCAACTACTTCAAAGTTCTGGTTTGCTGATTCTTTTACAAAGTTATCTTTAATACCTGATGAATAAGGATCTGAGTTATCAAAGATGATAGCTACCTTTGTTGCAAGGCTCTTTGCGCCGATGTACTTAGCAGCTTCAGTACCCTGGTTAGGATCTGAGAAGCAAACACGGAATGCATTGTCCTGTGCGATAGCTTCTGTTGCTGTAGCTGAAGGAGTAAGCATAAATACGTTGTCTGCCTTAGCCTTGTCTACAACTGCGATACAGGGAGCGGAAGTAACTGTTCCTACCAAAACCTGCATCTTTTTATCTAACAATGTGTTGTAAGCGTTAACTGACTTTTCGGGATTGTGTTCGTCATCTTCAAATGAGAATTCAATCTTGTATCCGTTAATACCGCCTGCTGCGTTGATTTCGTCAACAGCGATCTGTGCGCCGTTCATAACGGCCTGTCCGTAAATAGCAGCGCCTCCTGTGATAGGTCCGATACCGCCGAATTTAAAGGTATCGCTTGATGATGCGCCTGCACCGCATCCGCTTAATGAAGCTGCAACCATTGATACAGCTAAAACTAAGCCTGCAAATTTCATACTTTTCTTCATAACAATTCCTCCTAATATCACTTTCATGTTTCAAAGTGTTAAATTGTTGTTGGTAAGCATATTAATACAATTCTTTCACTCTGTCAAGGTAAACTTTTACAGTGCGACACTTTTATACGTTAAATCGCAGGAATGTTAAAAGTATTGAAAGAAAAGTGATAAAAAATTATAATTAAGGAAATTACATCTATGGGGATTAAAAATGATTTATATAGTGATGCTTATTATTTCCATGTTATACGTGGTAGATTTAATATTACTTGTTCCAAAGTACACTCTTTGTAAATACGACCACACGCCAAGAAGGAAGAAGCTTTATTGGAAAGCGGCTTGTATCGGCGTGCCGTTACTTGTGTTTCTTGGTACACTTATTCTTTCTTATATATGGGAAGAATTTGATTATAAAGAGTTGTTTCTTTTTATAGGAATGCTTCTTTGCGCCGTTGGTGACATAGTATTGGAAATTCGCTTTTTGCGAGGCGGCATTTTGTTTTTGGCAGGCCACCTTGTATACGTAGCTTCCCTTATATACATAGGAGGGGGCTTTAATATAGTTTCTTTGTCCGTATATGTGGTTTTGGCAATTGCAGGTGTAATCTTAACTTTAAAAAAGCTTGGCAAAAAGTATCGCGCGGCGTTACTTGCCTATAACTTTGTAATAAGCGCCACCTTCGCATTGTCAATTTCCCTTATTTTTACCTTCAAGCCCGAAAACATGATTCTTGGAATCGGGGCTTGCTTTTTGGTTATATCGGATTGGCTTTTAGCAAGAAACAAAGTCTATAAAACAGGGTATTATTGGTCCTTGCTTTCTTTGGTCTTTTACTTTGGCGGCCAGATACTTATATCGATTTATCCGTTTTTAAATAAATAGTACTTGATTTACATTCTTTTATTTTATATTGTTTATTATGATGTTTCGGCCGTTTCCGGCCGAAACCGTATTTTAAAGATTTCAAGTTTTGAAGATTTCAATCTTTAAAGATTTCAAGCGGAGTGCCGTTCCCGGCACTGCGTTAAGCCTTTTTATAAGGCTAAAATCTCATTTTTTATTGATATTTCGGGCTTTTGATGCTTCGGACTTTTGATGTTAAGGGTTCTTTTTGACTAAAGGGGGATAGCTTTTTTATTTAGTCAAAGTTTCTTTCTCTTGGTTTTGCCGCTTCGGTGGCTCTTTTGACTAAGCACGCTTTGCGCGCTTGATTTAGTCAAACATATCGATCTTTTTGCGATGTCCTCAAAGCCTGTTTTTGACTAAATGAAGAACCACAGGGGCTTTTAGTCAAAAAAATCAAAGGAATTCTTGCCGTAAGGTAATGAGTTTATGACTAAAGAGAAGAAAGAAAACGCTTTTAGTCAAAACTGAACTTAAATATGAGCTGATTATCAAAGAAATCGTTGACTAAATCAATGTCATTAGCCACGTTTAGTCAAAAATGTTAATATTTCCACCCCTTTTTCAGGGGAAGTGGACACGGATGAGTCGGATGGTCGCGTGGCTACCATAGAAAAGAAACTAATTAACCTATAAAGGAGACAAGATGAAAGAGATTCTTAAACTTATGAATCAAAGGGCTGCACTTCTTAGGCAGGCAATTAAGAAAGCGCAGAAGGTGGAAGGTACATTTCCGGAGGGGCACCTAAGGATATCTGTGGATAAAGGATATTTAAGATGCTATCAGGTTACGGAAACAGGAGATAATTCAGGAAAGTACATTTTAAAGAAAGAAAGGTCAAAGGCTTCAAAGCTTGCACAAAAGGATTACAACAGTGACTTTCTAAAGGTGGCAAGCAAAGAGCTTGAAAGGCTTGAAAATAATATTGAAGTGTTTTCTAAAGAAAACGCCGATATTGCCTTTGAGAATCTCTCAATCGAGCGGCAACGTCTCATTTCACCATACATCTTAAGCGATGATCAATATGCCACAGAATGGGAGAAAAGAAACTATTTGACAAATCAGTATTTACCTGAAGACAAGCGATACGAAACAAAGAAAGGAGAAATGGTGCGTTCTAAGTCTGAGTCAATCATAGCAGATATTTTATGTGATTTAAGAATTCCTTATCATTATGAGCAGGCGCTTAGGATGCGAAGTGGAGCGATATATTATCCCGATTTTACCATTCTTAACAAGAAAGCAAGGGAAGAAATGTATCTTGAACACCTTGGGCTTTTGGATGAAGAAGGCTATAGGAAAAGCAATTTAATAAAGATGGATGAATACAGGGCGAACGGGATTTATATCGGAAAGAATCTGCTTATCACATATGAAACTAAAGATTCTCCGTTAGACATAAAAGGAATTCGGCAGATGCTTTATGATTTGTTTGTAGAATAGGTGTAAAAAGAAACCGTATTGAAGCAAGCACTGTAAGGAAATTAAAGTGATTCCTTGACTAAACCGCATGAGTAATGCTAGAATTGCAATTAGTGTTAGCGGTTTAAATCGCTAAAGCGATGACTGAAAGGTGGTTTTGCGATTTGGAAAAGAAAATTATGCTTGGAAACGCGGCCATAGCAAGAGGCGCGTACGAAGCAGGCGTTAAGGTTTCCGCAGCTTACCCCGGCACTCCCAGTACCGAGATAAGTGAAAACCTTGTTAATTATAAGGAAATCTACAGTGAATGGAGCCCCAATGAAAAGGTTGCCTGTGAAGTGGCAATTGGTGCTTCTATGGCGGGTGCCCGCTCAATGTGCTCGATGAAGCATGTTGGCTTAAATGTGGCAAGCGACCCGCTTTATACTGTATCTTATATAGGAGTAAACGGCGGCATGGTGCTTGTTGTTGCCGATGATCCCGGTTTATATTCTTCTCAAAACGAGCAGGATACCAGAATGATTGCAAAAGCAGCAATGGTGCCCGTTATTGAGCCTTCAGATTCTCAGGAAGCAAAAGATTTCATTAAATATGCTTTCGATTTATCCGAAAAGTACGATACCCCCATTATCATGCGCACCACTACGCGCCTTGGCCATTCCCAAGGCTTGGTTACGTTGGAAGAAAGAGTGGAGCCTAAAGATAAGCCCTATGAAAGAAACGCAGCCAAAAACGTGATGATGCCTGCGATGGCAAAGAAACGTCACGTGTACGTTGAAAAGCGTTTAAAAGAAATGGCAAAAGACGGGGAATCGATGCCCATTAATAAAGTTGAAATTAAGGATACAAAGCTTGGATTTATCACAAGCGGTATCCCTTATCAATATGTAAAGGAAGTATGTCCCGAAGCTTCCGTATTAAAGCTTGGATTGTTAAATCCCCTTCCCATGGGATTGATTGAAGACTTTGCAAAGAAAGTCGATAAGTTAATTATATTTGAAGAACTTGAACCCGTTATAGAAACGGCCGTTAGGGCAGCGGGAATTGATTGTATAGGTAAAGAAGCCTTTACCGTACAGGGCGAGTACAGCGCAAATATGTTAAGGGAGTATTTAAAGAAAGAAGTTAGTGTTAAAGCTCCCGCAACAGTGCCTAACCGTCCTCCTATTTTGTGCCCGGGATGTCCTCACAGAAGCGTCTACACAGCCCTTAAGAATTTAAAGATTCATGCAGCGGGGGATATCGGATGCTATACACTTGGTGCAGTATCTCCTTTAAATGTGGTTGATACCGCAGTTTGTATGGGCTCATCAATTTCTTCACTCCATGGTATGGAGAAAGCAAGAGGAAGAGAATTCATTAAGGATTGGGTAGCTGTTATCGGCGATTCAACCTTCTTACATACCGGTGTTAACTCCCTTATGAACATGGTTTATAACAAAGCAACCGGTACGGTTTTGATTTTGGATAACTCAACAACCGGTATGACGGGCCATCAGGACCACGCAGCTACAGGTAAAACCTTGATGGGAGAGCCTACTTACGCAATAGACATTTTTAATTTGTGTAAGGCTATGGGTATAGAAGATGTAAAAGAAGTTTCTTCTTTTGACCAAAAGGCACTTACGGAAGCCATAAAGGATTCTTTAAGCAAAGAAGAGGTTTCGGTTATTTTGTGTCAGGCTCCCTGCGCATTACTTAAAGGAATGAAATTCCCTAACGTATGTAAGCCTGTAAGCGAAAAGTGCAAAAAGTGCGGCGCCTGCTTAAAGCCCGGTTGTCCCGCACTTACAAAAAACGAAGACGGAACAATTTCAATAGATACAAACATGTGTAACGGTTGCACACTTTGCAAACAGATGTGTAAGTTTGATGCAATCGAGTGTGTGGAAAGGTAGGCCGCGATGGAGACAAAGAATATTATGATAGTCGGCGTAGGCGGTCAGGGTACCTTGCTTACAAGCCGAATTTTAGGTGGAATAATGCTTGGCGCAGGATACGATGTTAAGATGTCCGAAGTTCACGGAATGGCGCAAAGAGGCGGTTCAGTTGTTACCTTTGTTCGTTACGGAGAAAAGGTATATGAACCTATCGTTGAAGAAGGCACCGCTGATGTGCTTATTGCTTTTGAAAGATTGGAAGCGTTAAGATATGCACACTTCTTAAAAAAGGACGGAGTCTTAATCGTTAACGATCAGCGTATCGATCCCATGCCGGTAGTTACGGGAGAAGCCAAGTATCCCGAAAACATAATTGAAAATCTTTCAAAAGACGTAAAGGTTTATTCAATTGATGCCATGGGCGAAGCTATGAAGCTTAACAACGCGAAAGTATTTAATATCGTGGTGCTTGGCCTTGCAGCAAAGCATATGGATTTTAAAAAGGAAGAATGGCTTAGAGTGATAGAAGAAACCGTTCCGCCTAAGACAATTGATATTAACAAAGCCGCTTTCATTAAAGGATTCGAATTTTGAGTCCCAAACGGGGAGTGGGAGACCACCGTTTGGGGCAATTAAAGTTTATCCCGCAACTAATTAAAAGCGAGGAAAATAAAATGAAAATCTGGAATGAAGCAAAAGAATGTATGAGCCGTGATGAACTTAGTGTTCTTCAGGGAGAAAGACTTAGAAAGCAAGTTAATTACGTATATCATAACGTTGAATACTACAGAAAGAAAATGCAGAATGTGGGCTTAGAGCCGGGAGACATTCGAGGCTTAGAGGACTTAGAAAAGCTTCCTTTCACCACAAAGGATGACTTAAGAGACACCTATCCCTTCGGATTATTTGCAGCTCCCCAGTCTGAAATCGTAAGAATTCATGCATCAAGCGGTACCACAGGTAAAGCAACAGTAGTAGGATACACAAGACGTGATATTGAAATATGGTCTGAATGTGTTACAAGAGCATTAACTCAGTGCGGTGTAGGTAAAAACGATATCGTGCAGGTAGCTTACGGATACGGCCTGTTTACAGGTGGCCTTGGCGCTCACTACGGAGTAGAAAACGCAGGAGCAACCGTAGTTCCCATGTCTACAGGTAACACAAAGAAACTTATCACCATGATGAAAGACTTCAATGCAACCGCAATCATGTGTACTCCCTCATATTTACTTCACATTGCGGAAACACTTGAAGAAACCGGTGATATAAATAACATTAAGCTTCACGCTGCAATTTGCGGAGCAGAGCCTTGGACCGAAAAAATGAGACAGCAGATTGAAGAAAAACTTCACGTAAACTGCTTTGACATTTACGGACTTTCCGAAATTATGGGTCCCGGCGTTGCTTGCGATTGTATTTATCACAAAGGATTGCACGTTCAGGAAGATCACTTCCTTCCCGAAATCGTATCAAGAGAAACATTAAAGGCTATCCCCGACGGAGAGCTTGGTGAACTTGTATTTACCACTCTTACAAAGGAAGGTATCCCCCTTATAAGATACCGTACAAAAGACTTAACAAGCATCGACAGAACTCCCTGCGAATGCGGTCGTACAACAGCCCGTATTGCTCGTTTTAAGGGCCGTTCAGATGACATGCTTGTGCTTAGAGGTGTTAACGTATTCCCTTCACAGATTGAAGCGGCCCTTCTTGAAATGGATGGAATCTTACCTCACTACATGATTGTTGTGGACAGAGTCAATAATCTTGATACAATAGAAGTACAGGTAGAAGTTGAAGAACGTTTCTTCTCCGATGAAATCAAAGAGCTTGAAAAACTTACAAAGAGAATCGAAGGTGTTATAAAGACGGCCATCGGTTTAGCGGTTAAAGTAAAGCTTGTAGAGCCTAAGACCTTGGCAAGAGCAGAGGGTAAGAGCGTTCACGTAGTCGATAATCGAGTATTTGACTAAACGGGGGTTTTCTTATGTTTATAAAACAAGTATCTGTATTTTTGGAAAACAGCGCAGGAAGGCTTCAGAGTGCGCTGCAGGTTTTAAAATCGGAAAACATTAATATCGTTTCTTTGAGTTTAGCCGACACAAACGATTACGGCATGCTTAGAATGATAGTAGCCGATGCGGAGAAAGCAAAGGAAGCGTTGAAGGCAGCAGGCTTGTCTGCGCA
>JAILCK010000255.1 GCA_024680435.1 Lachnospiraceae bacterium | reverse complement strand
AACTGCTGAGCCGTTTAGAAAACAGTCCGGTGGACTGTTTTTAGGCGAAGGCTTCAAGCTTTGCTTGAAGAGACCTCTGTTTACAGAGGTCTCAAGACAAAAATAAACCCCCGCTGAACAGCGAGGGTTTGATTTTGTCTTGATTATCTCTTACTAAACTGGGGAGCACGACGAGCTTTCTTTAAGCCGTACTTCTTTCTTTCCTTCATACGAGGATCTCTTGTAAGGTATCCTGCCTTCTTTAATACAGGTCTGAAGTCTGCATCAACTGTAAGTAATGCACGAGCGATACCGTGACGAACAGCACCTGCCTGGCCTGTAAATCCGCCACCCTTAACAGTTACGATAACATCGTACTTGTCAGCAGTTTCTGTTGCTGCGAGGGGCTGACGAACGATAACTTTCAATGTTTCGAGACCAAAGTATTCATCAATGTCTCTCTTGTTAATTGTGATAGTTCCCTTACCGGGTACTAAATATACTCTAGCTACGGAAGATTTTCTTCTACCTGTTCCGTAAAACTTAGCTGCTTTAGCTGCTTTCTTAGCCATTTTGGTAATCTCCTTTCAGTTCCTCTTAGAATGTCAATACTTCAGGTTTCTGAGCTTCATGCTTGTGATCAGGTCCTGCGTATACAAAAAGCTTCTTGGCCATCTTACGTCCAAGAGGTCCCTTGGGAAGCATGCCCTTTACAGCGATTTCGATAACTTCTTCAGGCTTTGTAGCAAGCTTTTCTGACAAAGGCATTGTGCGTACACCGCCTACATAATCAGAGTGACGGAAGTATGTCTTTTCTTCCATCTTCTTACCTGTAACAGAAATCTTCTCAGCGTTTACAACGATTACATAATCACCTGTATCAACATGAGGAGTGAAAATTGCTTTGTTCTTACCTCTTAAAACCTTAGCAATTTCAGAAGCTAAACGTCCAAGAGTCTTATCTGTAGCGTCAACTACGTACCATTTTCTTTCGATGGTAGCAGGATTTGCCATAAATGTTTTCATTGTGTTTCCTCCATAAAAAATCAAGTACTATCGTGAATTTATGTTCATATGCCTTTCCGGGGCAGTGGTAAGGCACACTAAACGCATTCGCACACTAAGACAGTATAACCAAAGAAAGTGGCTCTGTCAAGCACATTTTCAAGGTTTCAAGCCCTCTTCTTCCAAAAATTTAAAGCTTTTTAAAAGGAGTCCGTGGGCCGGTGCGGTAGGTCCGCTTGCACTTCTGTCGAGGGCTTCTAACATATCTTTTACGTCTTCAGGTTTTCTAACGCCTAAGCCCACCCACATAAGGGTGCCTGCTATGATTCTTACCTGATTGTATAAAAATCCGTTTCCCGAGACCGAAATGACTACTTCTTCGCCATCTTTAAAGACATCAATGTCTGTTATTGTTCTTACTGTTGTTTCCGCAGTTGATTCAGCACTGCAAAAACTTTTAAAATCATGCTCTCCCACCAAGTATTTCGAAGCCTCTTTCATAGCTTCAATGTTAAGCTCACGCCTTTCTTGATATGCATAAAGCCTCTTTGTGGGCGGCATAAAATCCGCATTGTATATATGATATTCGTAAGTTTTCTCTGTTGAGCAGTGTCTTGGATGAAAGTTTTCATTCACTTCTTTGGACCACACCACCCTGATATCATCGGGAAGCTTAGTGTTTAAGGCAAAAGAAAACTTTTCGGCAGGCATTCTCATATTCGTATCAAACACGCACATGCTTGATAAACTGTGAACCCCGGCATCCGTTCTGCTTGCTCCGATAACCTCTATGGTTTCTTTGCACAAATCTGAAAGAGCTTTATTAAGTTCACCTTCAACGGTCACTGCATTCTTTTGAACCTGCCATCCGGCGTATGCCGTTCCGTCGTATGCTACGCACAAAAGCACTCTTTTCATACGATTACCCTGATTGCAATTATACTTGCAAAATAAAGCAAAATGATCAAATAAGATACTCTGTCTATTCCTTGGTACTTTAAGGGCTTCATCTTGGTGCGCCCCTCTCCGCCTTTATAGCATCTTGCCTCCATTGCCATTGCAAGATCGTTTGCACGTCTGAAGGCTGAAACAAAGAGCGGTACCAGTAACGGAATCAAACTCTTTATTCTTTTAATTAAATTCTTACTCTCAAAATCGGCGCCTCTTGCCATCTGCGCCCTCATTATCTTGTCGGTTTCTTCCATCAAAATCGGGATAAACCTTAAAGCGATGGACATCATCATTGATATTTCATGAACCGGTACCTTTATCACCTTTAAAAATCCAAGGCTCTTTTCAAGGCCGTCGGTTAAGTGATTGGGCGTTGTTGTAAGAGTCATAATGCTGGATCCTATGATAAGGAAAGAAAGCCTAAGCGCCATAAATACAGCGGTATAAAGCCCTTCTTTTGTGATGGTTAGTTTCCAAAAAGAAACCAGTGCCTCACCCTCAGTCATAAAAAGGTTTAAAACAACCGAGAAAAGGAGCAACAGCACAATCGCTTTCATGCCTCGTACCATAAAAGAAAAGGGTACCTTTGAAAGGATTATCACGGTTGCCAAAAACAACACCGATGCAATATATCCTATGAAATTGTCATTTATAAAAAGTGAAATGATGAAAAGAAATGTTCCAAACAGTTTCACTCTGGGGTCAAGCCTGTGTATTACC
>JAILCK010000248.1 GCA_024680435.1 Lachnospiraceae bacterium | reverse complement strand
GTAAACAACCAATTGAGAATCAGTTCCTATCAACTAGGAATGGACTCCGAGAGACGTTACACGTCTACTCAATCATCTCGCTTTTATCGCGAGGTAAGTGTAAGCAATGTAGAGACAACAGGAAGTCAGCTTACACCGAATCTTTTTAACCAGTTTCTTCCAAAGGATAACGGAAAGAGCGACTGCGAAGGCCTTCCCGCTTTTGAACCCTCGGAAGAAGAACCTCTTGGCACAAAGGGGCTCGAAGATTACCTTGGGAAAGAGGATGCCATCAAAGATGCTTACGATTTATTAAGTAAGCGTGCCGGCATAAAAACCTATTCCCTCACTCCGGAGAGGGATGCCGCATCAGCTTTTCAGAAGCTTCACCAGGATTTCTTATCGCGGATTCTTGATCTTTTATTTAGAAAGAAAGAGGATTGTAAAAAAGAAACCGAGACTGAAGGCACTGAAGTTTCCACAAATGAAGCCGGTTCTTTAAGCAGAATTTCAACCACCTACTGCACAGAAAGCTTCTACATGGAATCCGAATTTACTTCGTTTACAGCCGCAGGAATTGTGAATACAGATGACGGAAGAAGCATTAATGTTAATCTCAACATTTCAATGTCTTCTACCTTCATAGACTATTTCTCAACTTCCATAACAAACATTTCTTATCAGTTTACGGATCCTTTGGTGGTGAACTTATCGGAAGCTCCCGCAGGCTTAAAGGACTTAAAGTTTTTCTTTGACTTAGACTGCGATGGTGTGAAAGAAGAAATTTCGAGCTTTAATTCAAACAGTGCTTTCCTTGCACTTGATTTAAATGAGGACGGAAAGATTAATGACGGTTCCGAATTATTCGGCGCAAAATCAGGAGACGGCTTTGCGGATTTAGCAAAATACGATCTTGATAACAACGGCTGGATCGATGAAAACGACGAAATCTTTTCTCTTCTTAAAATCTGGGGCAAAGACCCTGAGGGAAACGATTTAATCTATTCTCTTAAAGACAAAAACATAGGTGCCATTTGCTTACAAAATGCCGATACAGATCACATGGTTCGCTCACATGAAACCTATGATCCTAACGGCAGGATAAGAAAAACCGGAATCTTTTTATACGAAGACGGAAACGTGGGCACCATTCAGCATGTGGATTTTGCTTCATAAACAGTCGGAGAGGGCTTTCGCCCTCTCCTTTAATATGGCAGGCGGATGATTTATCATATCGCAAAACGAAGCAACGCTCCGCTAAGCTAATCCACGAAATACTAAGACACTCAGGAATGCCTTCGTGCCTAAGTATTTCGGGATGGATCTTAGCTTTGCTAAAAGCGCTTCATAAGTGTTTTGCGTCATGATAAATCATCCGCCTGCCTTAATAAAATTTACTCTTCTTATGGCTTAACAATAATTACGGGTCTTACGCCTAGGTTTGTGTCTACGTAATTTGAGCCTCCCACATCGCCCATTGCATCTATGTAATCGGCAGCATTTCCGGCCTTATCAAAGGACCTTAACCACTGTGTTGTGTTGCCGTTTGCTTTAGACAAATCAACCCCTGTAAAGTCTTTCATTTTTTCAGAGTTTTCCTTGGTCCATTCATACCCATTGTTTGAAAGTGCATAAGCCGTAGGTTTAGCATATATTCTTTCATCAAATGCATCCAGATAGGCCGCACATTTTGATTCATAAGAATCATATTCTTTGTTTAAAACGCCTGCATCGACTCCAAAGTAAGAATATACCTCCTCTTTAGAAAGAACATAAGCAAAGTCAAAAGAATGTACTCCGTCTGAGTTTTCAAGATCCTTATGAACGATTTTTTCTCTCTCAGTGCTTGAAAATGCTTCATCCAAGAAGTTTGAATTTAGCCAGTTTCTTAAACTGCTGTCAGCCCAGGTTGTAGGCTTAGTCTCGTTATATTCTTTTGCATCAAGAACATCCACACTAAGAAGGATTAAGCTCTTTGCCTCCTTATCAAGCACATACCATGCGATATCTTCTTTTCCGTTTTCTTTGTTTCCATCCTGCTCATACTTTCCG
>JAILCK010000247.1 GCA_024680435.1 Lachnospiraceae bacterium | reverse complement strand
ATGGTTCCGGGGATTCCGATTGTGTTGATGCCATGCTCGGAAAGAGCTAAAGCTCCTCTGTAAGAACCGTCTCCACCGATAACAACAAGCCCGTCGATTCCGTGCTTTTTAAGAATCTGTGCCGCCTGCTTTTGAACGTTTTCTTCCTTAAATTCAAGACATCTTGCAGTTCCTAAAACCGTACCGCCCCTTTGAATAGTGTCGGATACAGTCTTTGCGTTCATGTCTATAATTTCTTCATTTAGCAATCCCATGTATCCTTTTTTGATACCTTTAACGGCAATACCGTTATTAAGGGATTTTCTTACAACCGCTCTTATTGCGGCATTCATTCCCGGCGCGTCGCCACCGCTTGTAAGTACACCGATTGTCTTGATTGTTTTTGCCATTTTAACCTCCCGGATTAAGTAAGCTTTACGTTTTCTTTTCCAAAAGAATCTTCCAAAGCTTGCGTTAACGCCTCATCCGCTTTAACCATGAATCTTGGCGCCAAATCCTTCATTTGCTTTTCTTTTAAAAGATATATAATGACGTGGTCTTTGCCGTCTGAAGTCTCTAACACTTTAAACAGCTCATCCTGTCTTTCTTTATAGCTTTCCAAAGAGTCGAACTGAATCCAGAGTTTACGGGCGATATCATCAAAGCTTCTTATTCGCTCAAGTATCAGCTTACCGTCCTTATCTTCTTCGACACTGGTGCGGCCTTCCACAAAGACTTTTTCATCTTCCTTAAGTAAGTTTTGATACTTCTCATAGTCTTTGGGGAACACAATTACTTCCACGCTTCCTATCAAGTCTTCAATCGTAATAAATGCCATAGCCTTATTGTTCTTTGTATACTTGACGGTTTTTGCGGTAATCATACCGCCTATCGTGGCTTTCACACCATCTCCTATTTTAACAGTATCAGTCTCGGGGTCAAGCACAAAATCTCCCGCATTTGCGGTAATGTTCTTTTGCCAGAGGGCTCTAAAGTCTTCAAGAGGATGGCCCGATACGTAAATTCCCAAAACTTCTTTTTCAAAAGCAAGCTTTGTGTCTTTATTGTATTCTCCCACATCGGGAAGGGTTTCTTTGAAATCATCTTTATTATCATCACCTGCAAAATCAAATAAGCTTATCTGACCTGCCATGACATTCTTCTTATCGGAAGCAATGGAGTCCATTATGCGCACATAGACGCTCATGTATTGCTTTCTTGTGCCTCCGAAAGAATCAAAGGCGCCTGCCTTAATAAAGTTTTCTACGGCTCTCTTATTTAAATCATGCCCCGTCATTCTGGTGACAAAGTCTGTGATGTTTAAGTAGGGGCCACGCGCTTCTCTTTCTTTAACCAAAGCTTCGATTACAGGATAGCCCACATTTTTTATGGCCGTAAGAGCATAGCCGATTTTGCCGTCCACTACTGAAAATGATACATCTCCTGTATTAACGTCCGGTGCAACAATGTCGATATTCATGCCCTTGCACACGTTTATGTATTCAGAAACCTTCGACGAGTTTTCAATAAAGCTTGTCATAAGGGCAGCCATAAATTCAACGGGATAGTATCTTTTTAAAAATGCAGTCTGATAAGAAACCACTGCGTAACAAGCCGCATGGGATTTATTGAATGCATACTTTGCAAAGTCCATCATCAAGTCATAAATCTGACCTGCGATTTCTTCGCTTATGCCCTTAGCTTTACATCCGGGAACGCCTTCCTCTTCATTACCGCTAACAAAGTTTGCTCGCTCTACTTCCATGACGTGCTGTTTCTTTTTACTCATGGCACGGCGCACAAGGTCAGAACGACCCAAGGTGTATCCGCCAAGGTCTCTTACTATCTGCATAACCTGTTCCTGATACACGATACAGCCGTAGGTAGGCTCCAAAATCGGGCGAAGTTCAGGAGTTAGATAACTGATGTTATCCTGATTTTGCTTACCCTTGATATATTTAGGTATAAAGTCCATGGGGCCGGGACGATACAAAGAAATTCCTGCGGTCACATCTTCCAGAGACTGAGGCTTTAATTCCTTCATGAAGGACTTCATTCCCGCACTTTCAAGCTGGAATATACCTTCCGTTTTTCCGGATCCCATTAACGCAAGCACTTCCTGATCCGCGTAATCGATGTTATCTATATCGATTCTTTTTCCCGTGGATTTTTCAATTAAATCAATTGCATCTTTAATAACGGTAAGTGTACGAAGGCCCAAAAAATCCATCTTCAAAAGCCCAAGCTCTTCAAGCGTGGTCATTACGTACTGTGTGGTGACAGAGCCGTCAGAAGCACGTTGAAGCGGCACATATTCATCAGCAGACTCAGGGCATATAAGCACGCCCGCAGCATGCATGGAAGTGTGCCTCGGAAGACCTTCAAGGCGCTTACACATGTCTATTAAATACTTGATTTCAGAATCCGTTTCATAGAGGTTTTTAAATTCGGGATTCATTTCAAGAGCTTTATCAAGGGTAATGTTTAGCTCGTTAGGAACCATCTTTGCAATCTGGTCCGCTCTCTGATAAGGCATATCCAAAACTCTTGCCACATCTCGTATAACACCCTTTGCGGCAAGGGTACCAAAGGTTACAATCTGAACCACCTTTTCAGGGCCATACTTTTCTCTGACGTACTCAATTACTTCCTGTCTTCTTTCATAACAAAAGTCAACGTCTATATCGGGCATGGATACACGTTCGGGATTTAAGAATCTTTCAAAAAGGAGGTTAAACCTGATAGGATCAATATTTGTGATTTTAAGGCAATAAGAAACTATTGAGCCTGCCGCTGAACCTCTTCCGGGGCCTACAGGAATGCCGTGTTCTTTTGCGTAGTTGATAAAATCCCACACAATAAGGAAGTAGTCGACATAGCCCATTCTTTTTATAATGGAAAGCTCGTATTCAAGCCTTTCTTCGTGCTTCTTTGCATCTTCTCCATATCTTTCCTTTAAGCCATCGGTACAAAGCTTATTAAGATATGTCCAGGAATCGTAGCCTTTTGGCACTTCAAAATGAGGAAGTTTTGTCTTTCCGAATTCTATTTCAACGTTACATCTGTCAGCAATCTTCTGGGTGTTCTCCAAGGCTTCCAAAGCATAAGGAAACAAAGCGCGCATTTCCTGCTCGCTCTTTACATAGAACTGTCCGCCTTCGTAGCGTAAGCGGTTTTCATCATGAACAGTCTTACCTGTCTGAAGGCACAAAAGCAAATCGTGAGGCTCCGCATCTTCTGCATAGGTATAGTGAACGTCGTTTGTCGCAACAAGAGGAATGTTTAATTCCTGGCTTATGGTTAAAAGAGCCGAGTTAACGGTTCTTTGCTCTTCTATACCATGGTCTTGAAGCTCCAAGAAATAATTACCGTCCCCAAAGCAGTTTCTGTACTTTTCCGCGGTTTTCTTTGCTTCATCCATCATGCCTTTTAAGATGTATCTTGGCACTTCACCTGCAAGGCAGGCAGAGCATGCAATCAAGCCTTCATGATATTTTTCAAGGACTTCAAAATCCACTCTCGGTCTATAATAATAACCTTCCGTAAATCCGATACTGACGATTTTACAAAGGTTTTGATAACCTGTGTTATTCTCGGCCAAAAGCACAAGGTGATGATACCTTTCTTCGCTGTGGCCGGGCTCTTTATCGAATCGGGAATTGGGCGCAACATACACTTCGCAGCCAAGTATAGGCTTAATGCCTGCTTCTCTTGCCGCCTTGTAAAAGTCGATGCAACCATACATGACACCATGGTCAGTAATTGCCGCAGAGTCCATTCCAAGCTCTTTTACGCGCTTTACATATTCTTTTATCTTGTTGGAACCATCAAGGAGCGAAAACTCCGTGTGGACATGCAAATGCACAAAAGACATTTAGGTGATTACCCCTTCCCATTTTTTCTGATTAGAAAAATTATAACACAAGTTTTAACATTAAAATATAATTTCTAAGCCGTATTTTGCACAAAGAAAAGCCTCCGAGTTTACCTCGAAGGCTTTGATTTTATAAGTACTTTTTAAGTGCTTCAGCTTTATCTGTCTTTTCCCAAGGAACATCGATATCTGTTCTTCCAAAGTGGCCGTAAGCTGCAGTCTGCTTGTAGATAGGTCTTCTTAAATCAAGCATCTTGATGATTCCTGCGGGGCGAAGGTCGAAGTTTTCACGAACGATTTCTGTAATCTTTGTATCAGATAACTTACCTGTTCCAAAGGTATCAACCTGAATTGAAGTGGGCTTTGCTACACCGATAGCGTATGAAAGCTGAATTTCACACTTTTCTGCAAGGCCTGCAGCAACAATGTTCTTTGCAACATATCTTGCTGCGTAAGCTGCGGAACGGTCAACCTTTGTGCAGTCCTTACCGGAGAAAGCACCGCCGCCGTGACGAGCATATCCACCATAGGTATCTACGATAATCTTACGTCCTGTAAGACCTGCGTCACCATGAGGTCCGCCTACAACAAAGCGTCCTGTGGGGTTAATAAAGAACTTAGTGTTAGCATCGATCATTTCCTTAGGTAAAATGGGATCGAACACATACTTTTTGATATCCTTATGAATCTGTTCCTGTGTAACATCATCATCGTGCTGAGTGGAAAGTACAACGGCTTCAAGTCTGAAAGGCTTTCCGTTTTCATCGTATTCAACAGAAACCTGTGTCTTTCCGTCGGGGCGAAGGTACTTTAATGTGCCGTCCTTTCTAACTTTTGTAAGCTGTAAAGAAAGCTTGTGAGCAAGGGAAATGGGGTAAGGCATAAGCTCGGGTGTTTCGTTGGTCGCATAGCCAAACATCATACCCTGGTCGCCGGCACCTGTATCAAGGTCGTCTTTTAATTCTCCTTCTTTAGCTTCCAAAGCCTTATCTACGCCCATGGCAATATCGCTTGACTGTTCGTCGATAGCAACAAATACTGCGCATGTATTTGCGTCAAAACCATATTCGGATTTATCGTATCCGATTTCTCTTACAGTATTACGTACAACAGACTGAATGTCTACGTAAGCGTTTGTGGTAATCTCACCTGTTACCAACACAAAACCTGTGCAAGCTGCTGTTTCGCATGCCACACGGCTCATGGGGTCTTGTTCCATGCAAGCATCTAAGATGGCATCGGAAATCGCATCACAAACTTTGTCGGGATGTCCTTCTGTTACCGATTCAGAAGTAAAAAGTCTTTTTTCCATATTTTTGTCCTTTCTTTTGCGGACTGAAATAAAAGGCATAATAAAACCGCTAATGATAACTTATCATAAGCGGATTAAAAATACGTTTACCTATTTCAATCCTCTTATTGTTCGAATTTGGCGTAAATACGCCATCTCGCTCAGGTTGGCACCTTCCTTTGCGGGGGTTGCCGTGGCTTCCTAGATCCTTTGTATCTCCACCACTCTGAATAAGAGACATTTGTACTTTACACTCTTATTTAAATCTTGTCAAGATTTATTGAATTAATCACAAAAAGAAAGTATAATACTTAATGAAGAGGCAAAAATCTTATTAATTGGGGAATTAATATGAAAAGACTTAATACAAGTGAACTCACTCCCGGAATGGTTACAGCTGAAGATGTCTACACATACACCAATCAGCTGCTTGTTCCTAAGGGAAGCGTACTTAACGACAAGTCAATCACAAAGCTTGAATTCTATTCCATTATCAACGTTCGTGTGGAAGACGAGCTTTCTAAGGACTTTCTTTCGGAGCCTCAAATGCCGGAAGATGTTTCTTATTCCGAAAAAATCAAAAAGAGCCCTGAATTCATTGCGTTTAAAGCTAAGTTTGATGAAGAAGTTCCCAAATTTCAGCATATGCTTGATTCGGTAGCTCAGAACAAAAAGGCGTTAAACGTCGACGAACTTCTTAATTTTACCCTCAACTTACTTAAATCGGACAGCGGATATTTAAGCGTATTTGATATGCTTCACAATATGCGCCAATATGACGATATGACATACGTGCATTCCATCAACGTAGCCCTTATGTGTAACGTTTTTGCAAGGTGGCTCAGAATGACGGATGAAGAAACCAAGATGGCCACCATCTGCGGTTTGCTTCATGATATAGGAAAAGTTGCGGTTCCCGAAGACATCATAAAGAAGCCCGGTAAGCTTACCGAGGGCGAATATACAATAGTTAAAAAGCATACTTTGGAAGGATATAATGCCTTAAAAGCTCAAAACGTACCTGAGCCCATTATGAATGCGGCTTTGATGCATCATGAAAGGTGCGACGGTTCCGGTTATCCTTTCGGAATCAAGAATTCAAAGATTGATATGTATGCAAAGATGGTTGCAATCGTTGATGTTTACGATGCCATGACAAGTGCACGTATTTATCGTGGCCCTATGTGCCCCTTTAAGGTAGTGGATATTTTTGAAAGCGAAGGCCTTCAGAAATATGATACAAGGTTTATCATGACCTTCCTTGAAAACATAGTTAACACTTATATGCTTCACAGAGTAAAGCTAAATGACGGAAGAGTGGGCGATGTGGTATTTATAAACCGTTCTTCCTTGGCAAATCCCACAATTAAATGTGGTAACGAATTTGTGGATTTATCTGCAGAGCCAAACCTATTTATCGAAGCGATTATTTAAATATATAAATAAGAAAACCGCCCCAGCGCAACCGGGGCGGTTTTCTTATTTTATTGGTACTATATTTAAACCTTCTCAGCCGACCCTCAGTCTAAACTTCTGAAGTTCAAGCTCGTTTTCCACGACCTCTATCTGAGCACCAAGGCTTCTTAATTTTTCAGGGAAATCTTCATATCCTCTTTCAACGTAGTGGATATCACCAATCACTGTCACGCCTTCAGCAGCAAGGCCTGCCACAATAAGTGCGGCACCTGCTCTTAAGTCGGGAGCCATGATTTTGCTTCCCGTATATTTTTTAACACCTTCAATAATCGCGGTGTTACCTTCAACACGAATGTTTGCGCCGATTCTTACAAGCTCATCCACATACTTAAATCTGTTTTCAAATATGCTTTCGGTAACAATGCTTGTGCCTTCGGCAAGTCCCAATGCAACAACAATCTGAGGCTGCATATCTGTGGGGAATCCGGGATATGGAAGCGTCTTAACCTGTGTGTGTCTGAAAGGCTTTGCGGCAACCACTCTGACGGAATCATCAAATTCTTCTATCTCGCATCCGATTTCCAATAACTTTGAAGAAATGGATTCTAAGTGCTTGGGAATAACGTTTTTAATAAGCACATCACCCTTTGTTGCAGCGGCTGCCATCATAAAGGTGCCTGCTTCAATCTGATCGGGAATGATGGTGTAGTGGGTGGCATGAAGCTTTTCAACTCCGCGGATACGAATAACATCGGTACCTGCGCCCTTAATGGATGCCCCCATGCTGTTTAAGAAGTTTGCCACGTCAACGACGTGAGGCTCTTTTGCAGCGTTTTCAATGTAAGTCTGACCTTCTGCCATGACTGACGCAAGCATAAGGTTTATTGTGGCACCTACGGATACCACATCAAGGAAGATGTGACTTCCAATAAGCTTTTCTGCTTCGCACACGATGCAGGCTTCTGCAATGTCTGCCTTTGCACCAAGTGCTCTGAATCCCTTTAAATGCTGGTCAACCGGTCTTGAACCGATGCTGCATCCGCCGGGAAGACTCACTTTCGCATTATTATATTTTCCAAGTAAAGCACCTACAAAATAGTAGGAACCTCTGATTGTCTTAATTGCTTCTGTATCAAGTGTTGTGGTGTGAACTGTTGAACCGTTTATTCTTACGGTATGTCTGTCTACCTTTTCAACATAGGCGCCCATTGCCTTGATGGCATCAAGCATTACCGTAATGTCCGAAAGGTCGGGAACATTTTCAATTTCTACAGTTTCATCGGCCATGATTGCTGCTGCCAAAATGCCAAGAGCGGCATTTTTAGCGCCTCCGATTTCCACTTCACCCACAAGAGGAGAGCCTCCTCTTACTGCGTACTGTCTCATATATTTACCATCCCAGATTATCGGGTTTTATTCGCTTACAACCTCTTGAGATTAACACAAATAAGACCCTTTGTCAAAACTGCCGCTTTAGTACGACAGGTAGTTAAGCGGGTTAACCGCCTTACCGTTGATACGAATTTCAAAGTGAATATGAGGTCCTGTCGAAACACCTGTATTACCTGAAAGTGCGATCTTCTGGCCCTGTGAAACGTAGTCGCCCTTGCTTACCAAAACTTTGCTTAAGTGAGCGTAACGTGTTTCTTTTCCGTCAGGGTGCTTGATAAAAATACAATAACCGTAACTACTCATCCAACCTGCATGTGTAACGGTACCGCCGCAAGAAGCCATAACCGCCGTACCGACAGGTGTTGCCCAGTCGATAGCACCGTGATATGTTGTCATGCCTCTTATTGTAGCTGTACGTGAACCAAATCCTGAAGTCATTCGACCACCTGAAATAGGCTTAATATATGTAGGAGGAATCTTTGTTCCTTTTTCAACTATTCTCGGAATTGCTTCCGCAACAATTTCTTCTTTAACTACTTCCGTAGAAACCACATCATTGTTAAGGTATGTAAGTTTCTGAACGGCTTTATGATAACCGGATGAAGGGTCTTGAAGGGTAACTTCCGTTGTGGTGTACCATTCGTCGTTGTACTTATAAATGGTCTCTGCCTCGTATGTACCTTCATAATAAACAAGCTCTTCTCTGTTTACGGAAAGCTCAGGCTGAGGAACCGTAACCGTGATTTCATCGCCCACACGGATTGTGGAATTTACGCTTGTGATGCTTTCATTCATGGCGATAATATCATCTACGCTGATACCGGTCTTTCCTGAAATAGCGGATAAAGTATCCCCCGGCTTAACTTCGTAAATAGTCTTTTCTTCTTTATCTTTAGTAACTTCATCAATGGCTGATTCAATATCTTTAACCTGTGAAGAAGGAAGATAAGATTCAACCACTTCTACGCTGTTTGCAAAAGAAACATTTGTGATGCCATAGTCAAAGCTGTCAAAGCCCTGTTCATCACTTGCCTTAACGTCTTTGAATATCTCATCAAACTGCTGAAAAATACCGTCGCCGTCCAAATATTCGGTAGCTTTGTGGTTTTCTTCTTCGCCGGTGCTTGTGTTTTTATAAATCTTAGGAATAAATACGGGAAGCTCTCTCGATCCGTCGTTTGCAAGAGCCGTATAGAAAGTACCCTCTCCCGCATACCTTGAAATGGAGGCATCCAAAAGCTGTGTTACCTGCTCTGCGGATGAAAGATTTACCATATAATCATCTATCTTAACCGTGTATGCATGCTGCATGGTTTCTTTGACCGAAGACTTAAATTCCTTTGCAAGCTTTGCAATCATTACGTCTTCTTCATCAGTTGCAGCAACCAACACTTCGGCGCCAACAACCTTACAGTCTGCCTCAATCAAAACGATGTCTTCATTGTCTCCAACAATCTGTCTTCTTGCTTCGCTTATAAGCCTGTCTGCCGTATCTTCGTCTTCCACTTTACCGATAATATTTCCGTTTACGTAGATTGTGAAGATATTGTTTCCCACACTTTTTACCATCTTAAGTGAGGGTATAAAAAGAGCGCTTAAGGCGATTGCAAGAAGCCCTACGCGCAAATATGCTACTCTGCATTTTTTATGGAAACGTGATAATAATACCATTTTTTAACCCTGTATATGTATATGACGCTAAGCGTCACCATTCGTCAATAGCTACTTAAAAATACCCTTGTATTTTACCAATATATTGAAGGATTGTAAAGTCGTGTAGGGTGTGCTATATTTATATCAGTACATATGTTCGAGGTTTGAATGAGCTCAATTTTCTTCCATATCGACGTAAATTCAGCCTTTTTAAGCTGGACTGCGGTAGAAGAACTTAATAACGGCGGGACAATAGATTTAAGAACTGTCCCTTCCATCATAGGCGGTGATCAGGATACTCGTCACGGTATCGTTACGGCCCGTTCAATCCCTGCCAAAAAATACGGCATAAAGACCGCAGAGCCTGTGGCCTCCGCTTTCAGTAAATGTCCTAACCTCATTATGCGTGCCCCGAACTTTTCTTTGTACTCAAGAATGAGCCATGACTTTGTAAATTATCTGCACACATTAACGGATGATGTTGAACAGGCAAGCGTAGATGAATGTTACCTTGATTTTGGCCCCATTGCTCATATGTACGCTTCTCCCGTTGCCTGCGCTGATATGATAAGGCATGAAATTTTCACTCGTTTCGGCTTTACCGTTAACGTAGGTATCTCCGATAAAAAGGTACTTGCCAAAATGGCATCGGATTTTTTAAAACCCGATAAGACTCACACTTTATTTTCATATGAGATAAAAGAAAAAATGTGGCCTCTACCCGTAGGGGATTTGTTTCTATGCGGAAAATCCGCTCAGGCCACGTTGCAAAAGCTTGGAATAAACACTATCGGAGAGCTTGCAAATTCTGACCTTTCGATTCTTACTTCAAACTTAAAAAGCTTAGGTCAGACCCTCTGGGAATTTGCAAATGGAATAGATGATTCAAAGATAGTTACCGTTCCTCCGGAAGCCAAGGGAATCGGTAACTCCACCACCGTAGCAAAGGATATTACGGATAGGGAAGAGGCATCAAAGGTTCTTTATTCTTTAAGCGAATCTGTTTCAAGGCGTTTACACAGAGCGGGCTTTTTAGCTAAGCAGGTTACGGTTGAAATAAAGTACTATGACTTTAAGTCTTTTTCTCACCAGACTTGTTTTGAAACTCCCATTGAAACGGCAGATGCTATCCACGCAGTTTCAATGAGCCTATTTGACCATCTTTGGAATGAGCGGCCCATTAGGCTACTCGGCATTCGGGCATCCCGCCTTGTAACTCCCGATGAGCCTTATCAGCTAAGCCTCTTTTCGGAAGATTTTCTTGGTGCAAAAAAATCGGGAGTGGCCGAAGCTCCTCCCGAGTCATCTTACGTTGATTCGGATAAAAAGAAAAAGCTTGACGAAGCCATGCGCTCCATCCGAGAAAAATTCGGAAGCGAGTCTATTCACAAGGGGCTTTAATCAAGCTGATTACTTATTTCTTTTTCTTTGAAGGTTTTTTCTTGGTATCTTTTCTTACGGAAAACCCGAATTTCCCTACGTTTTCACCTAGGGTGTAATACTGCCCGTGAGAATAGGCCAAGGGATTTGTGTCTTCAAAATGAAATCTTCCGGTTTCATCCATGTACTTATCATCCACATGTACCGCCACCACTTTTCCGTAGAAAATGGTGTGGGTGC
The DNA here is from genome assembly GCA_024680435.1 of Lachnospiraceae bacterium. Lineage (GTDB taxonomy): Bacteria > Bacillota > Clostridia > Lachnospirales > Lachnospiraceae > UBA1258. The sequence goes on along the minus strand of JAILCK010000247.1, from coordinate 6,178 downwards.
CAAGCTCCTCACTTTTTATTACCTTACACTCGATATTTACGGGGCTTTCCTGTATCATGGGAGCTTTAATGACGCTTGAAGGAATGGGGGTAAGATTTGCCTCTTTCCATTTGTCAGTATCCCTTCCGCTTCTTACTCCGCAAAAGTCTGTAGCCTTTGCAAGCTCCTTGTTTGTAAGGTTAACGCAAAACTCGCCCGATTCCTTAATCATGTTGTAAGAGAATCTTTCCTTACGAACAGAGATAGAAATCATGGCGGGATCTGAATTGATGGTGCCTGCCCAGGCAACCGTCACAATATTTGTGCGCCCCTCGTTATCAGCCACAGAGACCATAACAACGGGAAGGGGATAAAGCATGTTCCCCGGTTTAAAATCTATTTTAGCCATTATTTAAAATCCTATTTTCAAATAATACAAAATTGAAAGAGCAATCATCATTGCCATTGTGATTCCGGAAAAGACGATTCCGATTATAGCGCAGGGCTTAATGCCTTTAATCTTCTTTTCAATGTGAAGATGCTGGATGGCAATTGCTTCAGACTGCTGCTTTAACTCTTCAATAAGAGAAGCCTGAACGTTTCTGTAAACACGTACGTTTTCTTTGTGCGCTTCGTCTTCAGCCGCTTTAAAAGAAGCTTCTACTGAAGCCTTAAGATCGTTTAAATCGGTAACGATCTTTGATAATTCCTCTGAATCAAGGCCACCTTCGTTTCCTCTCATTTCTTCGATTTTCTCGATGGCGCCCTGCACAAGCTGAGTGGTGGCTTCGTTGGTTTCCACACATTTAAAGCTAAGTCTTCTCATGTCGGAAACTGCCTTTTCAAGCTCTTCGGCTCTTTGCTTATATTCTTCAAGCTTCTTTGCTTCCGCTTCGGAATTTGCTTTGATCACATCAGCGGAGTTTGCAAATCTGCCTGCAATTTTGTCCATAAAACTGTCCATTTTCTTCCTCCCAATAACCTCAAGGTAAAACTTTAAATTTCGCTTTTCTCAAGCTTTTGAACTTCTTCATTTAACAATAACATACGATCGTCCAATTTGGAAACCATCTGAGCACATTCCACAAGTTCATTTTGAATATATTCAGGAACGTTGCCTTCAAACTTATAGTTTATCTTATGCTCAAGGCTTGCCCAGAAGTCCATAGCTACGGTTCTAATCTGTATCTCAACCTTGGTATCAACAATCTTATCGGAAAGATAAATGGGGATTGTCACAAGCATGTGATAGCTTGTGTATCCGCTGGGCTTAGGGTTTTTAATATAGTCCCTTACCTCAATTACCTTAATGTCTGACTGGCTTGAAATCATTTTTGCTATTTCATAAATGTCGCTTGTGAAAGAACAAATAACTCTGATTCCCGCTATATCGTTTACATATGCCACCATGTTTTCGATGGTGGATTCCTGTCCGTATTTCTTTAATTTTTTTACGATGCTTTCAGGGGTCTTAAGTCTTGACTTAATATGCTCTATAGGGTTGTACTGATGCACGTGCTGAAATTCATCGTTTAAGATTTCAAGCTTAGTGTTAATTTGCTTAAGTGCCGACGAATAAACGAGTGTGACTTCGTTCCATGTCTGCACTTCGCTGTTTCTTTCTTTATTGCTTACGTCCATTTTATTCCTCTTAAATTACCCTTAGTATTTCCCAACAATATCCTCTAACAATATTGTGGTGTGGCGGTATCGCTGCCTCCACACCAATATAAGTATATCATAGTTTTATTTGCCAATAGCCCATTTCACAATTAATTAACAAAATCTTTACAATAATTCACTGGTGATTTCCTTTACTGAAATATCGAATTCATCGTCGCTTTCTTGCTTGATTTCGTTAACTGTTTCGGTAAGCTTCTTAAGATCTCGTTTAAACAAAACACACAGGCTTCTAAAGCTTGTATACTCAATCAAAAGGTCATACCTTTCAAGATGCCTTGAAACGGAAGCCTCCAATTTTTCCTTCGCTCTTTCTGTATCTGCCTTGCTTATTTCTTTTAAATCTTTCCTGCTTACTTCGATAAAGAAAATGTCTGCCTTATCGTCAAACTTTTCGGCAAGTTTAAGTAAATAGCAAACCATTCTTATGTAAGAAGGTTTTGTAACTCCTTTTTCCAAGGCGATGCTTTTTCTAAGGACTGCTTCCAAAATCGAAGAATGTGAAATCTCACCCTTTTTGTTTACTTCCAGGCCTCCTACGGTAACGGGAGTTACCTCTCCTTCTTCAATAAGCTTTGAAAAAACGGAAGCAAGATAAGGGTCAAACTGTGAGCCCGCACACCTTTCTATCTCTGCTCTTACTTCACTGTCATCAAGCCTTGTTCTGTATACACGGTTTGAAGTCATGGCATCGTAGGCATCGGCTATTCCCAATATTCTTGCAATTAAAGGAATGGAATCTCCCTTTAATCCGTCAGGATATCCTGTTCCGTCATATCTTTCATGATGGAATCTTATACCGTCCAAAAGGCCTTCAAAATCATCCATTGCGGCAAGAAGTCTGTAACCGATTATTGGATGTGTCTTCATTAAAGAAAACTCTTCTTTTGTAAGCCTGCCGGTTTTATTTAATATTTCATCCGCTACGCCGATTTTTCCTATATCATGAAGAAGACCTATGTATCTGATTCTCATTATGTCTTCTTCTTTAAAACCGTAAAGGTCCGATACTTCCCTTGCCAAAGCCATAGCGTATTTACCCACTCTGTAAGAGTGACCGCCTGTATATTCGTCTTTCGCATCGATGGCACTTGAAATAGTCTCGATTGTGGAAATGGTCATTTCTTCTCTTCGCTTTTCATGTTCTCTAAGCAAAGAAACCGCGTTCTGTATGCTCTGAAAACACGTTAAAAGAAGCAACCCTATAAGGCCTATGCACATGTATAATCCCATGGCATAGGTGCCACGCTTTTGATAAAAGACGAATAGTTCAACAGCACAAAAGATTGCAAAGATTATCATTCCAAAGCAGGTAATTCGATAAGCCCTTGTCTTTTTGTCCACCACGTCTTTAGAAATCGTCACTATAACAAAGGCGATTCCTATAAGCATCCATATGTGCTGGAATCTAAGTAAGGCGTAGAGCTCTGCCACCTTTGCAAAATAAAGAGAAAAGTTTATTACGATTTGTAAAATCATTCCCGCCTCTATAAAGAGGTAGTATTTTCTAAAGCGTCTTTCCTGTACTTCATTTATAAATCTTATGGCAAATATGCCCACCAGACCTATTGCAATGTAGGTGAAATAGTTTGTTAAAGAAGGTCTGCTAAAAATAATCTGTCTAAGCTTAGATTCAGATATTATCCATATTCCTATGGACATAATGGTTAAGCCTAAATTGTTTAAAGTTTTTGACTTATCGTGCTTCTTAAACACAAACTCATAGGCGATTATGGGAATGATGCCTATAATGCACATAAACACGGCAACGATTGTTACCACGATATTGTTTCTTATTACAGGAAACCATGAATCAGATCCATAACCTATTGTTACTTCATTTAAAAGTCCGGTTGCCTTTACTTTCACAATTACCTTTATGGGCCTTCCCGCATCTTCCCTCGTTAACGGGCAGGCTAAATAGGCGCTTGGAAGATAATAGTTAACCGCACGCATGTACTTTGATGCGTAAGACTGCCTTAATTCTCCGTCAATGTATATATACACATCCTCTACGGAAGCTCTAAACAAAATATTCATTCCGTCAGTAATATAATCGGGAAGAACATTTCGCATAATGATACTTTTTCCCGTAGAATTATCTATAGTGACGGGAAGAGTGACGGGATATTTGACCCCTTCTTTTTCAATGGTCCAATTCTCATTAAAAGTATAGGGTTCAAAATTACCTATGTATGCTTCATCATAATTATCCCCATCAAAAACAGCCACGACAGTCCATGCTATCGTGACAAAGAAAAGAATAATCGCAAGTATTGTTAAGATTTTTTCTAAGACCTTAAAAAATTTGGCCATATGTGCCGCTCCAATCTGCTTTCACATATAGCCAATATATCATGCGCTTATTAACGATTATAAAATCTATTAATCTTCTTCAATTACATGGAATTCCATGTAATCAAAAGGCACATCTTCTATGAAACTGTCTTTTGTAAATCGTGTTTTTGCGTTTCTTTTAAAATCCCGCACGTTACTTTCAAGCCAAATGGGCTTTTCTAAGTCAAAATACAGGCAAGCCTTTTCAAGCGCATCAAACACCTTATGAGTTCTTGTTTCTTTAGAATAATCTTCTATGGTTATATCTTTTATCAAATGATTATCCTTAAAAATCTTTGCCCAAATTCTCATTAATCTTCGTATCCGTTAGGGTTGTTCTTCTGCCAGTTCCAAGAATCGGCGCACATCTCCTTGATGCCGTATTCAGCCTTCCAGCCAAGCTCGTCATAAGCTTTCTTTGCTGAAGCGTAGCATGTTGCGATATCACCGGGGCGACGGGGTCCGATTTCATAAGGGACCTTTACTCCTGTTGCTTCTTCAAAGTTCTTTACGATATCAAGTACGCTGTATCCTGTACCGGTTCCTAAGTTGTAAATCTTAAGGCCTGCTTTTTCTTTAATCTTTGCAAGTGCCTTTACGTGGCCTCTGGCAAGGTCTACTACGTGGATGTAGTCTCTTACACCTGTACCGTCGTGGGTGTCATAGTCATTACCAAAGATTGTAAGGTGGTCTCTCTTTCCAACCGCTGTCTGTGTGATGTAAGGCATAAGGTTGTTGGGGATACCGTTGGGGTTTTCACCGATTGTTCCTGACTTATGAGCTCCGATAGGGTTAAAGTATCTAAGTAAGATTACATTCCATTCAGGATCTGCCTTCTGAATGTCTGTAAGCACCTGCTCAAGCATGGACTTTGTCCAGCCGTAGGGGTTTGTGCAAACTCCCTTGGGGCATTCTTCAGTAATCGGAATGAAAGCAGGGTCTCCGTAGATTGTGGCACTTGATGAAAAGATGATGTTCTTTACATTGTGCTTTCTCATTACATCTACCAAAGTAAGTGTGCCTGCAATGTTGTTTTCGTAGTATTCCCAAGGCTTCTGAACAGATTCGCCTACTGCCTTAAGACCTGCAAAGTGGATGCATGCATCAAAGTTTTCTTTGTCCATAATTTCAGAAAGCTTCTCTCTGTCTAAAATGTCGCACTTGTAGAAAGGAACCTTCTTGCCGGTAATCTTTTCAACTCTTTCAATTGACTTTTCACATGAGTTTGAAAGATTATCGATAACCACTACATCGTATCCTTCGTTCTGAAGCTCCACAACCGTGTGTGAACCGATGTAGCCCGCACCGCCTGTAACCAAAATCTTCATATAGTTTCTCCTCCGTAAACATCTCTCTAAATGTTTTTTTGTCTTTCTAAAATAGAGTATAATCACGTATGTCTTTTAAATACATACTTTGATGTTTGAATTAATTGTCAAAATGTTAGATTGACATTTCTTCCCCGGGTCCAATCTTATAGGGCTTATCTCTGTAGGTAAACCAAATTGTCCTTGCCGTGGGATTATATACCTTAGTAAAGTCCACATTTGTTCTTAAGCGCTTAAAGTCTTCTGTATATTCACAAATTTCAATGTTTGTAGCATACCAAACATCTTCTTTACCTGAAATAACTTCAGCAAATTTTTCAATTCTATCCCAGTTATTGTTTGCTTCAAACTCGTAAGCATGTCCCCAAAGATAAAACATCATGGGATATCCGTAGTCATCTTTAGCGTTTATAAACTTATCTGCAAGCTCAAATAATTGTTCGTCGTCATGATGACAAGTGGGGTCTAAAAGAAGCCAGTTCTGAGGCATTTTAAAATTCCTTGTGGAATGTACGGTTCTTGCATATGCGATTCCGCATTCTTTTAAAATGTTAACCACTTCATCATTAAAGGTTCCGAAAGGATAAGCAAAGCCTCTTACTATAGTGTCAAACTGACTTTCCAATTTTTCTCTGTCTTTAAGAATCTCTGTTGCAACCTGATATGTAGGGATTCTTTCTAAGAAAGGATGTGTGAATGCATGTGAAGCAACTTCAAATCCATCCTCTTTGTATAATTTTGTTACTTCCTCTTCATCCATTCTTCTGTGAATGGTTCCGGGAGCATAAACCGTACCTTTTTTAGCGTAAATTCCGCTGTTTAAGTTAAAGGTACCTTTAAGCCCGTGCTTTTTC
>JAILCK010000201.1 GCA_024680435.1 Lachnospiraceae bacterium | reverse complement strand
GAAATTGTTTTATACTCATTTTGCGATTTCTCTTTCTTCTTTCTTCATTTCCTTAAATGCAAAAATCATTAAGATAATGCCCAAAAGCAAAACTGTTACATCTGTTATAAGCTGAGCGTAGAAAACGCCGGATACATTCTTAAACACAAGCTTTGGAAGCAAAACAACCAAAGGAAGGAACAATACTACCTGGCGAAGAAGTGCCATTGCCGAAGCTGCGGAAGCTTTTCCGATTGCCTGGAAGAAGGTTATTGCAAGAATCATCACACCGTATGAGATGTAGCTTGTAAATAATACTCTTAACATGGGTGCGCCCTGCATAACGATTTCTTGGTCCGTAATAAACATTGAAAGCATTCCCTTTGGCGCAATCATGATGGGCAAGTAGAAAAGCAAAGCAATCAATGTGGCAAAAATCATGAATGACCTTGTAAATGCCCTTACCCTGTCAAATTTCTTTGCACCGTAGTTTGTGCCTACAGCAGGCTGGAATCCCTGGCTTATTCCCCAAAGCGGGATAAAAGAAAATGCCTGAAGGCTAAGGGCCGCTCCAAGAATAGTCTGCCAGCTTCCTCCGCCGTACTTTTGCGCAGTGTTGTACATAATGGTCTGCTGAGCCATAGTCATTACCTGCATAAGCATGGCAGACACGCCAACGCTAAGTACAGGCTTTACCAATGTGGATTCTATCTTTACTTTATTAATTCTTACGTTGTCGCTTTTCTTTAAAAAGTACCAAAGTGTATATACGGCCTGGATAAACTGTGCGGTAATTGTTGCAATTGCAGCGCCCAAGATACCATTTTCTTTGCCCATAATATTTATCAAAATGGGGTCTAATACTATATTAAGAATTGCTCCCGCACCCATAATAGCCATGGCGATTTTAAGCTTTCCTTCACCTCGCATTACCATGTTGGCAGACTGGGCAAAGTTAACAAACAAAGAGCCGATAAATACTACTTTTAAGTATCTGTTTGCCTCTGCCAAAACGCTTCCTTCAGCCCCTGACAAAGAAAGGAGGTTGGTGGTAAAGATCATTCCCACCGCCATTATTATTAAAGAAAGAATAATGACAAGGGAAATCAAGTTTCCCATGATTTTATCAACAGTTTCTTTATCCTTCTTTCCGATTGCTCTTGACAAAACAGATGCGGAACCTGTTCCAAGCAGGGTGGATATTCCGCTGTTTAAAAGTGTAAAAGGATAAGAAACCTTTACTGCCGTCATTGCTTCGGGGCCTACCATTCTTCCCACAAATACTGCGTCCATAAAGTTGTAAAGACCGATTACAACCATGCCAAGTATTGCGGGAACGCTTAAGGATAACATTGTCTTAAATATGTTACCGGAAAGCAGGTTTTCCCTCGTGTCATTTGTGTTACTCATTATATTATACATCCTTTCGCGAACATGTGTTAGCACAAGCTAACCGAAGGAGAGTATAAAAAATTGGAGCAGCTTTAGGCCACTCCAATCTGCAATCCATGCTCCATACTGCAATTTTTATTATCGTTTTTCTATTTCTTTCATTTTCTTTTTTACCACAAGGCTCTTGTAAGCAGGGCGGATTATCTTATTATCCGCCACAAGTTCTTCAAGTCTGTGAGCACTCCATCCGCTTATTCTTGCAACGGCAAAAAGAGGCGTGAAAAGTTCTCTCGGAATTCCCATCATTTCATACACAAAGCCTGAGTAAAAGTCTACGTTCGGGCTTACACCTTTATAAATCTTACGCTCCCTTGCAATAACCATAGGCGCGATTCTTTCAATGCTTTCATATAAGCTAAGGTCTTTGTCCTTACCCTTTTCGTGGGCAAGGTTTTGAACATAGCTTTTAAAGACTTCTTCTCTGGGGTCGGAAAGGGAGTAAACCGCATGTCCCATTCCGTATATTAAGCCCTGTTTGTCAAAGACTTCTTTTCTTACTATCTTTGTAAGATAATCTTCAATTTCCTCATCGTCCTTAATGTCTTTAATATGTTTCTTTATATCATCCATCATCTTCATGACCATGAGGTTTGCGCCACCGTGGCGCTTTCCTTTTAAAGAAGACATTGCAGCCGCCATTGCGGAATAAGTATCAGACCCTGAAGATGTCACCACTCTTGTGGTAAATGTGGAGTTGTTACCTCCGCCGTGCTCCATATGAAGAAGAAGTGCCACATCCAAAACTGTTGCTTCAAGCTCTGTATACTTTTTATCGGGCCTTAGCATCCTTAAAAAGTTTTCGGCAATGGATAAGTCTTTGTCGGGCCTATGAATAAACATGCTGTCATCGTTTTTATAATGGTTGTAAGCATGATATCCGTAGACTGCAAGCATTGGGAATGTGCTTATAAGCTGGATGCTCTGCCTTAACACATTTTCAATTGATAAATCGTTTTTTCTTTTATCATATCCTGCCAAAGTAAGGATACTCTTTGTCATGGAGGTCATGATGTCTTCATCGGGAACCTTCATGATAACGTCTCTGGTAAAGTTTGTGGGAAGAGTCATGTTTTCAGAAATTATTTCACTGAATGCATCAAGCTCTTCTTTTGACGGAAGCTCTCCGAATAAAAGCAGGTAGGCCCCTTCTTCGTAGACGTTTTTCCTTTTCCTTGATTCTTTGGCAAGTTCTTTTATGTCATAGCCTCTGTATAAAAGTTCACCGGCGCAGGGAATCTTCTCGCCCTTTTCTTCTTTAAAGGCAGTGATTTTGGAAATATTTGTTAAGCCCGTAAGGACACCTTGTCCGTTTAAGTCTCTTAAGCCCCTTTTAACACCGTATTCATTGTATAAGGAGTCATCAATATCACCGCATTCGATACATTTTTTTGCCTGTGAATTTACATATTCATCGATTCTTTTCATTCTTTGCCTCCTCCTACAATGCTTGTCTTTTTGCATAAATTTTACTAAAAATATAATATATATGCGTTCTTTAGGCAATCAATTTGCGACTCTTTTAACAAAAACTTAACATATTTCTTATGGTTTCTTTTGCATTTTTATACATTAAAAGTAGATTCTGTTAGGATTGACATTAGTTAAAAGAGCGTATATATTTTTTATGGCGAGTGCTTTAAATTCGGGCACTTTGGCCTTAACTAAATATCCAAAAGGAGAACACTTATGGTAAAAGCAATTGTCGGCGCCAACTGGGGTGACGAGGGAAAAGGAAAAATCACCGATACCCTGGCAGAAAAGGCGGATATCGTTGTAAGATTTCAGGGAGGCGCTAACGCAGGTCACACAATCAAGAATGCCTACGGAAAGTTTGCATTGCACACTCTTCCTTCAGGCGTTTTCTATGGACACACCACCAGCATCATCGGTAACGGTGTCGCATTAAACGTTCCCATTCTTTTTAATGAAATTAAGGATATCGTAGATAAGGGCGTTCCCATGCCTAAGATCTTGATTTCAGATCGTGCGCAGATAATCATGCCTTACCATATTTTATTTGATAAATATGAAGAAGAGCGTTTGGCAGGTAAGTCATTCGGATCCACAAAGTCAGGTATCGCTCCCTTCTATTCCGATAAATTTGCAAAGATTGGTTTCCAGGTAAGCGACTTATTTGACACCAAGGAAGCTATCATGGATCGCTTGGAAAGAGTGCTTGTTCAAAAGAACATTTTACTTGAGCACTTATATCACAAGCCCACTCTTAATGCTGAAGACATTTACAACGAACTTATGCAGTATAAGGAAATGGTTGCTCCTTACGTTTGCGACGTAGCCCTCTTCCTTGACAAGGCTTTAAAAGAAGGAAAGACAGTTCTTTTGGAAGGTCAGCTTGGAACCTTAAAGGATACAGACCACGGTATTTATCCCATGGTTACATCTTCAAACACCCTTGCTTCTTACGGAGCAGTTGGATGCGGTATTCCTCCTTATGAAATAAAGCAGATTGTAACAGTCTGTAAGGCTTACTCTTCTGCAGTAGGCGCCGGCGAATTTGTTTCAGAAATCTTAGATGAAGCTGTTGCCGATGAATTAAGGCGTCGCGGCGGTGACGGTGGCGAATACGGTGCAACAACCGGTCGTCCCAGAAGAATGGGCTGGTTTGACTGCGTAGCTTCAAAATACGGCTTACGTCTTCAGGGCACCACAGATGTTGCTTTCACAGTGCTTGACGTTCTTGGTTACCTTGATGAAATTCCTGTATGCGTTGGCTACGAAATCGACGGCGAAGTTACAACAGACTTTCCTGTAACCCGTCTTTTAAAGAAGGCAAAGCCCGTTTACGAGACTCTTCCCGGTTGGAAAGAAGACATCCGCGGCATTAAGGAATACGATAAGCTTCCCGAAAACTGCAGAAAGTACATCGAATTCATCGAAGAGCGCATCGGATACCCCATCACCATGATTAGTAACGGTCCCGCTCGTGAAGATATCATTTAC
>JAILCK010000170.1 GCA_024680435.1 Lachnospiraceae bacterium | reverse complement strand
TCTGTCTTAATCTTTATAAGCTCAACGTTTTCTTTACCCGAAAGCGCCGAGAATGCGGCTTTTTCTGTGGCATCTTCGTAGGCTACATATATTTTTTCACACTCTGCAATTTTCAAAATAATCTCGCAAAACGCCTTCCTTGCAGCCTTTGCGCCGTAGGGCCACGAGCCGCTTCTGTAAGGGAAGGCCATTATTGTTCCTTCATGCTTTGAAAATTCCGCAGGCATAAAGAAACCGTCTTTCATAGGCGTAGATATTATAATCATGAAAGCCTCTCCTTAAAGTCTTGATAGCCAAAGGCCTTTATCACTTTAACTTCCCCTTCTTTTGTGTAAAGGTCAATATCGGGAAGGGCCATGCCGTTAAAGGTGTTGTTTTTAACCATGGAATAAATGGCCATATCTTCAAACACCAAGGTATCTCCCACCTTGATTTCTTCATCAAAAGAATAGTCGCCGATTATATCTCCCGCAAGGCATGTGCAGGAAGAAAGCCTGTAGTTAAACTTCTTTTCATTAGGCTCTCCCGAAGCAAAAAGCGGAGGCCTATAGGGCATTTCCAAAACATCGGGCATATGGCATGCTGCGGATGCATCAAGCACCAAGGTCTTAATATTGTTATCCACAATGTCTAAAGCTTTAGTAACCAAATACCCTGCATTTAAAGCAATTGCCTCTCCCGGCTCTAAGTAAACTTCCACTCCGTATTTAGCTTTAAAATCTTTTATAAGCTTAATGAGTAAATCTCTGTCATAGTTATCTTTTGTGATGTGATGACCGCCTCCAAAGTTAACCCACTTTAAGCCCTTTAAATACTTTCCAAACTTTTCTTCAAAGGCCTTTAGTGTCACCTCCAAAGCATCGGAACCCTGCTCACAAAGTGTATGAAAGTGAAGGCCGTCTATATCTTTTAAAACGCTTTCATCGAAGTTTTTAAGGGTAACACCAAGCCTTGAGCCCTGCGCACAAGGATCGTAAATTCCATGCTCCTGTGTGGAACACTCAGGATTCACTCTTAAGCCGATACTTTTACCCTTACTCTTTGCAATGTCCTTAAACTTATTAAGCTGGTTAATCGAATTAAAGACGATATGGTCGGAAACTTCAAGAATTTCATCGATTTCGCTTTCTTTAAAGGCAGGCGAAAACACATGCACCTCTCCCTTAAACTCTTCTCTTCCAAGCTTCGCCTCAAATAAACCACTCGCCGTCGTGCCATCCAAATACTTCTCAATAATCGGGTAAACCGCAAACATCGAAAACGCCTTCTGCGCAAGCAGTATTTTGCAGCCCGCGGCGTTCCTAACCTCTTTAAGAATTTGCAGGTTCTTTATGAGACACCCCTCATCTACTACGTAGGCCGGGGTATCTATTGTTTTGAAAATAGGATAATTGATTCTCAAAATTGTTCTCCATAAACAGGCATGAAGGAACAATGTATTATGTTCGAGACTATATGGAGCCCCGGCACTTAACGAGCCGGACATCAGGAACGGCGAGTTTAGTGAGCAGGCTTCTTTATAGCCTGCGTCCGCTGGTGCGGAGTCCTAAGCGAGAGCGTGTCGAGAACAAATACATTGTTACTTCATGCCCCTAATTATTCAACAGTCTTAGGATTTTCATCCACAACCCAGGGGAGGCCATATTTGTTAAGGGCTTCCATGTAAGGATCGGGATCAAATTCTTCGACGTTAAAGACGCCGGGCTTTGCCCAAGTGCCGCTTGCCACCATGGCGGTTCCGATCATTGCGGGCACGCCGGTGGTGTAACTGATGGCTTGCGCGCCGGTTTCTTTGTAACTGGCCTCATGGTCGCAGACGTTGTAGATGTAAATAGTTTTTTCTTTGCCATCTTTGATGCCTGTAAAAATGCAGCCGATGTTGGTCTTACCCTTGGTTCTGGAGCCTAATGATGCGGGGTCGGGAAGAAGAGCCTTTAAAAACTTAATGGGCACGATTTCTCTTCCTTCAAACATAACGGGGTCGGTTCTGAGCATTCCTACGTTTTCAAGGCACTTCATGTGTGTTAAGTAGCTTTGGCCAAAGGTCATAAAGAAACGAATTCTCTTGATTCCGGGAATGTTCTTTGCAAGAGATTCGATTTCTTCGTGGTGAAGAAGGTACATGTCTTTCTTACCTAC
>JAILCK010000161.1 GCA_024680435.1 Lachnospiraceae bacterium | reverse complement strand
TGCTTTAAGCCTATCTGACTTCCCAAAGCGTCACCGTCGGGGTTGTTATGCCTGTGAATAATTATTTTGTCGTATTCTTCTATCTTTTTAACTATTTTTTCAAACATCTCTCACCTATTATTTAATGTTTGTAAATTTATCGTTTATAAGTGTAATCAAACTCTTTGCAGCTTCTTTTGGATCGTTGCCTACGTTTAATTCCACATCACAAACTTCAACGTTACGATATTCCAAATCAAGTGACATTATGCGGCGCACTTTGTCGTCTGATTCAATATCTCTTTCAACTATATCTTTAATTACGTCTCTCTTTTCCCTGTTAACAAACACTAAAAGAGCGTGCTTTTTAAACTCGTTTTTAACTGTAAGGGCACCGCAAACATCGATGGGAATTACAGCATAATGACCCTTTTTAACGATGGGGTCTATTTCATCCGCGGAAGTGCCGAAGTGGTATTTAGAATAAACCGTACTCTCTATGTACTTTCCTTCTTCACTTTCTTTTATAAACTGCTCTTCACTTATAAAACGATAAGCGTGCTCATCTTCACCGTTACGTCTGGGACGTGTGGTGGAGGTAATTGGCTTTTCGTAATTATAGTTTTGGGTAAGTTCTTTTGCGATTTCTCCCTTTAATGAACCTGAAGGGCCCACAAGACAAATAACTCCGCCGTTTGTAAGGTCGCTTGTCTTATCCGTAAAGGAGTTTTTAATCATCTTACAAAGCTGTAAAAAGTCATTATAATTATTTACAGAAAGAAGGCCCGACATATCCATATTCCAGGGACGTCTCATTAAAACAGGGTAAGTTGCCTTGGAATTAGCGATATTATGCGCGCCATCATCCAAAAGGATGTCCAAACTCATAACATCCTTTCTGGTTCCTATTATTATGTTTTGAGGTGGAACTTCCGGGAAATCCTTTAACAGCCTTTCGCCTCTTGCGCTCATACAAGAAACGGGAACAGCCGTTACAAAGAAAACATCTGCGAACTTAGAAAGCTCGTGAACAAGTTTTTGAGCGCCCGGGAATACCGGTTGAGTCCTAACAAACTCCGGATCTGAGAAACATGCAATTCTCTCTTTCGGACGCCTTCCGAATTCTCCCCATCCCTTGATCTCGTTGATCGTTATAGGCTCTTCGTCCGGATGATTCGCATTGACAATAGACAACGCATAAGCGTTGCACTCATACAAAACGTCATCGACGTCAAGACCTATTCTTAGCCTGTACTTCCTCAATTTCTTCTCTCTCTCTCTACGCCACCATTCCCCTGTTTACACATTTTATATACCCTTTTTTTGATTCCGCTAAAAATAAGGTGGCGGACTATTATCGTATCACATTTTTAGCCTTTTGTGTAGTATGTAGACAATTTTAATATTTTACCAGCCTACGTTGTTCACTTTACCTATAGAAATGAATCCTTCTTTAATTGCCTTAAAGTCACTGCCTTCATCATGAAGCTCATTGAATGTCCCATGTGTAGTGTATTTTACAGAACCGTCAGGAAGCTTTTCTTCTATAAATGAATCATTGTAAAAGCTGTGTCTTGATACTTTTCTATCCGATAAAATTCCCCTAAAATCCTTGAGTGTGCATTCAGGGAAGTTAATGTTCCAAATTTGGTTAAACTCTAACTCTTTATCAATGTATTCGCCCAAAAGATCTTCTAAGTATTTTTCAGAAACTTCCGTTACTCCATCGATTCCTTCAGAAAAAGCAATTGCCCTAATGCCCTGGCTTGCAGCTTCAAGTGCGGCTCCGATTGTGGCCGAATACTGAGTGTCTCCACCTGTGTTGAAACCATGGTTAATACCGGACAAAACAACATCCGGCTTTTCACCTAATATATTACAAATCCCTATCCTTATGCAGTCTGCAGGAGTGCCGCTTACGGCATAAGCTTTTACACCTTCAACAGGGAAAGAAACCTCTTTTGCCACAATAGGCTCAAGCAAAGTAATCTTATGAGACATTGCGCTTCTTTGAGAATCGGGCGCAATTACGGTAACGCTTCCAAACTTAGCCGCTGCACGTGCAAGCCTTATAATCCCGGATGCATTAATCCCGTCATCATTTGTAATAATAATCTTTCTCATAAGCCTCATTTCCAAAAAGAAAGCTTTCTCGAAATAAAAGAACCTTTCCAAGAAAGCCTGCTAATCTAATCAATTTAGGTTTTTGTTTCAAAAAAATACATATGACATGATACGAAAAAAATCACTCTAGGTCAAGCATTCTTTTCATGTTTCTTTGTATACAAAAGAGTACAAAAAACAGCGATTACGGATTCTAAAATTACAACGACGGTTGATACGCTTAGTCTGTTAACAAAACCTGCGGCCGTATCCATGTTTTTTAAGATATCCGCATAGGCAAAGCTTAGATGCATTGAAGCAAGAGCCGCTATCATTCCCATATGAATGTAGCCCTTTCCCTGAAGCACCTTTACAGAATCAATCAAGAATAAAACAGCATTAATGTAAAATACAAGACTTAACCCCGACATCATCTCAGGGCCAAGCTCTTCTGCACTTTCAAGTGTATTAATATCTATGGTCATTAGTTTTGTGGAATTTAAAAACATATAAAGCAAAAGGCCTATAATGCTTACCGCGGAAATCAAAGTAAATGCAGATGCGGTTTTATTTGGATACATAAGCCTGTCCTTTTGATTCTTAACGGTAAATACGGAAATAAACAAAAGCATGATTGCAAGTGCAATGTATGAAGCAACGGAAAGCCAGGTCATAGATGGCTTGCCTTCCGAAAATGTATAAAGTCCTCTTAATATAATGTATAAAGCACACAAAGACAAAAATCCTCTTTGGGCTTCAACCGCTTTATAAAGCTTTTCGTTATCGGTTTCTTTGTTCATTAATGCCTCCTTACTAATTAGCCTTAGACACCCTCATGCTTTCATCCATTATGGGAATCAAAATGTCCAAAATGAACACTTCGTCAGTCGAGATTGTTACAAATCCGTTATTTTCTTTAACGGTTTTTTTGATGTTTTCAAGGCCGAATCCGTGATTTATCGAACTTTTTTTCAAGTTTTCAGTCGATTCTTCAACCTTTGGCATGGCGTTTTCTGTGTGAATCCTGAATTTATCGTTGTTTGTGGTCTCAATTTCAATCAAAAAAATATTTTCAAAAGATTCTGCCTTTTTGCAAGCATTAAAAGCATTATCAAGAATATTACCAAGTATTATACAAAGGTCATAGTCATTTACAGGAACTCTTGCACACTCAACGTTCAATCTTGCAACAAATTCGATGTGATTGGCAGAAAACAGGTTTGAATAGTTTGTTAAGAATGAGTCAATCACCAAATTACCGGTATTGTACTTAACATAGGTAGCTTCCAAATCCTTGGCGGCTGTGTTTGTGTACTCAAGTAAGCCCTTTAAATCATTATGATTTATATACTCACCGATTGAAAAATAATGCTTCTTTACATCATGAATAATTCGCCTGTTTTGCCTGTAGGCTTCACTTAATTGATTATATTTTTCCTTTTGAAAGAAAAGCTGTTGCTCCATTTGAGCATTTTTAAATTTCATATCATCAAAGGAAAGACTCCTGTTTATAAGCACAAAGTTAACTACGTTTAAGGCCGCAAGGCATACAAACAAAGCATCAAAGAAGTTTGAATCATCCTTATAAAAGTTTTTTATGGGCACCACACAGAATATGCAAAGAGTAATAATAGGTGTCGATAACAACATTATATTATGCCCTACCGTATGAATGCCACTTCCTTTTTTTGAAATAAAAGAAACGCAAATACAAAGAATCAAAAGCACGAACTTTGAGCCTGAATTCATGGTGTTATAGAGGATACTTTTATCCGCCGTTGTAAGGAAATTGGGATTAATCTTTGATACAGCGTATGTAAATGCTATCTCTCCGACAGACACAAAGATTTGAAAAAGACATGTGGCAAGAACCTTTGCAAGAAAGGAAGATTCAAAGAAAAGGCACAAAAAGAAAGTGGTAATAACACTTATTGCCACAGTCAAAACTTTTGCATAGGTAAAATCATTGGTTTTTAAAAAGTATTCATTGATACAAAGAATCACTTCAACAAGTATTAGAGCACCTAGGTATTTTCCCTGAGAAAAGCCCTCTTTCTTTTCAAAAAAGTTGTTTAAGAAAATGGTTATAATCAGCATATCCAGTAGGTATGTGCTGATTGAAAGCAACAAAATCATTTAAGTAGTCCCCCTCTTTTTATGGCTACAATTTGATTTAAATAATTATCCAAAAGTAATTTCTTGTATTTTCTGCTGGCCCAAAGCTTCTCTCCGTTATCAAGCAAAATCTCTTCTTCACTTATACAATGAATGTGCGAAAGATTTACTATGGTTGACCTGCTTAAAACATGAAATGCAAAGTCTTTAAGCTTATCGTACCAGTCGTTTAAAACGCCTCTTGCCTCAATTCTTCTATCTTTGCAAACAAAGGTAAGCATACGCTTTTTGGCATCAAAAGTCTCTATATAATAAATGTCGTCTATATTTACGGTGAAATTTTTACCGATTTCATCAATGACCGTAATGAAGGTGCCGCTTAAGGCATAATCCCTTATAAAATCATCCATAAGCTTTTCTACCATAGCTTCATTTACCGGCTTTTGAAGGAAGTGATATGGGTGCACTTTAAAGCTATCCTGCATGTACTTTGGATAGTTGCTTACAAACACCACTTTAACGTTATTATCAAACTTAGTCTTTATAACATTGGCTACATCTATTCCGCTTTGAACCGGCATTTCCACATCAAAAAACAAAAGATCGAAGGCAGGATTAGATTCATATCTTTCAATAAGTTCATTTCCCGAAAGAAAAGTCTCTACTTCCAAATCAAGCTTTTTCTTATAAGCATAATCATCAAGGAAATCAACCAGGGTATCCATATCTTTCTTAGTATCGTCGCAAACCGCAACCTTTATCTTAATATCCATTAGTTCTCCTTTACCTTAGCCTTAAAAATCACTAGCCCTATAAGCTGATTTACTAAGACAGTCATCACACAGATTGAAATCGTGAAACAATACTTGTATAAAGAAAACTTTAAAAGCAAAAGAAACAAAACAGTAATGATTAAGGAAAAAATAAGGCTTAATCTCTTTAGTTTCTTTTTGCCTGCATCGTCAAACCGCTTATTTTCGTGCTCCACGGGAGATAAAAGAATGACTAAAGGCACTGATACAAAGAAAGAAACAAGGCAGAAAACAGGGCTTGGCTTTAGAATACAACTTAAAAGAAGCGTTAAGCCAAAGGACGCATAGGAAATTACGCTGCACATGCCTCTTGTGTTAGCATGGGCTCCTCCTGCCACCATTTTAAGAGGTACGATTGAAATTATGTAAACCAATGCGGTAACAAAATTATGTAGAATTGCTCCTATAATAAGTAAGCTTAAGTTATAAACCACCAAATCAAGCACAAAATCTATGCAATAAGAATAGGATTCTTCAAATTCCTTATCTATCTGCCCCGTCTCAACAAGACTTTTTGCAAATTTATCGCTCAGTTTCTTTGTCAATATCATGTCTTATCTCCGTCTTATAAGATTATACACTATATTTTAAAAAATTTTTTTACCACTTATCCCTCATTTTTGGCACTTCGTCACAAATCTCGCAACTTTTTGTGATTGGGGTGTGCTACAATGCTTTTAACGAAGATGAGTGAAACTACGAAAGGAGGAAAAACTATGCTTAAGTTGTTTGAAAAGTTCGTGTCCGAACACGGCCTTAAGATTGGAGCATTTGCGATTGCTATCGCAACAGTTGCTCCTAAGTGCTGTCGATGCGAATGGTACGAAGAAAAAGAACCCAAAAACTTACAGAAGCTTTTGGATCAGAAAAAGTAATTAAATCACGGAATTTTCTCAAACTATGAGAATCGAGGGGATCATCATAGATTCTTATATTTGAATGAATTGAAACAGCCATTCTCTCCATTCAATATAACAACACCTATTTGCTTATACCGCGGTCGCAAATGCGACCCGGTCAATGAGCAAACCAATGAGGGGGTGAGTGAATGAGCACATCAAAAAAGTTAATAACCATTGCCGTCATTATGACACTTCTTGCAATAATATTCATTGTTATTGCACTATCGCACCCGGAATTATCCTTCCCATGGAGTAACACCGTA
>JAILCK010000126.1 GCA_024680435.1 Lachnospiraceae bacterium | reverse complement strand
GGACGAAGATCAGTCAATATATGGCTTTAGGGGTGCCGGTTTAGACATTATGAAGCGTTTTTGCGAGGACTTTAAAGAGACAAGTATCTATGAACTTGAAACTAATTACAGAAGTGAAGAAAGAATAGTTACTGCGGCTCAAAAGGTTATAAGCAAAAACTTAAACAGATTAAAAAGCGAAATGCAAAAATGCGTAAATAAAGACAGCGTTGATGCTTTTAGCGTAGAAGTTTTGGATAACTCGCTGTCTGAAAAGAGACAAATCTTTAAAGATGTATCTTTTTACACAGGAAAGGGAATGGAATGTGCCATTTTACTTAGAACCAATAATGAAGTTTTAAAATACGAGGAATTAATAAATAACGGTCTTTTAGAAGATAAAGAAAAATGTGTTGCCAAAGAAATGATAAGCGATCATATAAATTATCTTTTGTATTCAAAAACCCGTGATTTAGCGTACTTAAAACCTATCATAAATAAGCCTAACAGATATATTCCTTCATCGGTGTTCTTTTTGGGCATTAATGATTTGGATAAACTTGCAAGAAACTTTCTTGGAACATATAAGGCAGATGCATTCAGCGTTTTAAAAAAGCAAATGGATTTACTTAATAAGTTTAGCTCAAACTCTTTTGTAATGTATTTAAAAAATATCATTGGGTATGAAAACTATATATACGAAAAATACGAGGGGCTAAAAGATGTGGTTGATTCATGTTATGAACTTATTATTTCATTAGCATTAAAAAACAGTGACATTAATGATTTTATTAATGCCTTAAGTAAAGAGAATGAGAAACTGATTGAAAGTGAACATATGTTAAAATGCGATTTTAAACCAATCATAACGACTTATCATAAGTCAAAGGGACTTGAGTTTGATTGCGTGATTTTACCGGATGTTATAAAGGGGAAAGTGCCACCCGATGTAAGCGAGGCATCATGCAATATTGAAGAAGAAAGAAGACTGTTTTACGTAGCTATGACAAGAGCCAAAAAGAAATTAATAATCTATACAATAAAAGATGAGAGAAGCGTTAACCACGTTCCCTCATCCTTTATAAGTGAATTTATTAAATGATTATTCCTCGTCAAATTCCAAATCGTCAAGGTATTCATCAAACTTATCATATACGGCTTCAAGTTCCTCATCACTTTCAATGTAGATAAGTTCGGGGTCTTTGTTTGGATCTGACTCATCCTCTTTATAACCGTAAAACCATACATCTTCGCCGGCAGCGTTTCCTTCATCGTCCAAAGGCTGCAATGCAATGTAGTCTTTGCCGTCAACGGTTAAAATGGTAATGATAGAACACACAACAGTGGTTCCGTCTTCCAAATCAAGAGATACGGTCATTTCTTCGTCCATCTCTTTTAGAAAATCATCTCTTTCAATATCGCTCATAGTAGCTCCTTTATGTGTTTCTTTTGACAAGATTCTATGATAAAAACAAAAAAATAGCAAGCACTCGCTAGCCGTCTTTCTTTGTGGTAGTATATTTATCAAGAAGTATTAATTCGGAAGGATAATCTTATGGATGTTATTGTAAATAAAGCAAAGTTTTGTGGTTTTGGAGCTAAGAGAGATAAAAAGTGCATGTATTTTTGCGCTTATTTGCCTTATCTTAGGTTTGCGTCCATATGCTTTTACGATAAAGTTACAAAGAAACCTGTATACAATCTTGATTTAGAAGAAGATATGTTTATTGGTGATTTGCTTTGCATAAATGTATCCGGGCTTGATTTTGACTTGCTTTCTTACAGATATCAAGCAGATGATAAGGAATTTATCGATCCATATTCAGTGGCTGTTGATGTAGAGGGAAATTTTTCTTTGTTTCAAAAGGATAAGCCTTACAAAGACTTTGAAAATGATAAAAATCCAAGGATTTCATATGAGGATTCCTATTTTTATTTAACAAGTGTCAAAGGAAGCACGATGCTTGATAATAAAATTTCAGGAAAGAAGGGCACTTTTAAAGCCTTGGAAGGAAAGCTTGGTTATTATAAAAAGCTTGGAATTACTGCTTTAATTCTAATGCCTGTGTATGAAGTTTTAAAAAGTAAAATTAACGATGAAAGCTCTATAGAAGCTCAGGTTTTAAGCTTTAAGGAAGATAAAAACAAAGTGTCTTTAAAGAAAAACTACTGGGGCTTTGGCCGGGGATGCCATTTTGCTTTAAAAAATGAGTATGTTTCTTCCGGATATCCCTCTTATGAGTTTAAACATTTTGTAAAGGCTTATCATGACGCAGGACTTGAAGTTTTGCTTATAATGCAATATGAGAATGCATCAAAGGAATATATTCTTGATTCCTTAAAGTATTATGTAACAGAGTTTCACATCGATGGTTTTAGGCTTATAGGCTTTGATATTCCCATGGATGATATTTTATCGGATCCAATGCTTAAAAAGACTAAAATCATCTATGACAATTATGATTTTAATTCTTATAATGACAAAAGTGCTCTTAAGTATAAAACCTTAGCTTCTTCAAGTAACCTCTTTATGAACAATGCAAGGAAATTTTTAAAGGGCGATGAAGATATGGTTTCTTATTTAAGCTATGCCGTAAGAGAAAATTCAAGGTATTATTCGCCGCTTCGCTTTTTAACAGATTTTTCAGGCTTTTCACTAATCGACCTTGTTTCTTTTAATGTTAAGCATAATGAAGAAAACGGAGAGGACAATTCAGACGGAACAGACTATAACTATAGCTGGAACTGCGGAATTGAAGGTGACACCAAGAAAAAGTCTGTTGCTTTACTTAGAAAACAACAGGTAAGAAATGCATATCTTTTAATGATGCTTACACAAGGTGCCCCTTTAATTAAAGGCGGAGATGAAGTGTTAAACACTCAGTTTGGAAATAACAATCCCTATTGTCAGGATAACGAAACCGGATGGATTAAATATAGAAAAAATAAAACCGCATTGGATTTTTACAATTTTACAAAGAATCTTATTGCGTTTAGAAAAAGACATTCAATCCTTCATCAACCCAAGGAACTTATGCTCTTTGATTATATGTCCTGTAAGTATCCTGACGTTTCTTTTCACGGAAGAGAAGCATTTAAAATGGATCAGACTCCTTTCTCAAGGGCTTTCGGAGTGCTTTATTACGGAGACTACGCAAAGCAGTATAAGGTAGATAAAGAAGAATCTGTATATATCGTTTACAATATGTATTGGGAGGACTGCGAATTTGCGCTTCCCGAATTGAAAGCTAAAAAGCACTGGAGGCTTTTATATTCAAGTGATTTTTCAACGGACGAATCCTTTAAAGAGGATAAGGCCTTGATAATAAAAAGCGATAAATACATTGCAAAGAAGCGTAGTATTTCAATTTTAATTAACTAAAAGAATCTATTTAACCGTCGAAATTTCGGCGGTTTTTCTTTTTACTAAACTTTTTGTTTAGAATATATATATTTTCTATTGCAATTTCAATTGTTTAATGTATAATAATGTCGTTTGGTTTAGAAAAATCAATCCAAAAGTTTAGTATTAGGTAACTTCGAAAGGAGGTATCGCTTTGGATATAGGGCATAAAATTAAACAATTAAGAATGCAAAAGAATTTGACGCTTGAAGAACTTGCTTCAAGATGTGAACTTACTAAGGGATTTCTTTCACAGCTTGAAAACGATATTTCTTCTCCGTCAATATCTACGCTTAACGATATTTTGGAAGCTTTGGGAAGCTCTTTACAGGAGTTTTTTTCTCAAGATGAAAAAAATGTAAAAACGGTCTTTCATGAAAGTGATTTTTTTGAAGATGATAAGGACAATTATTCCATAAGCTGGATTGTTCCAAATACTCAGAAAAATGACATGGAACCAATTTTAATCACAATTCCCGAAAATGGTGAATCTTTTGAGATGGCTCCTCACAGCGGTGAAGAGTTTGGCTATGTTTTGGAAGGAAGCGTCGTTTTGATGGTGGGTGATAAAGGCCAGACCGTTAAAAAGGGTGAAACCTTTTATTTGCACGGAAAAGAGTTTCACAAGATTATAAATAAAAACAAGAAGACAGCTAAGGTGTTATGGGTATCCACACCGCCATCATTTTGATAAAGAGAGGAAAGAATAATGCGTAAATTAATTCAGTTTCAAAACATTGTCAAAGAGTTTGACGGCCAACTGGTTTTAAAGGGAATTAATCTTGATATTTATGAAAACGAATTCGTAACACTTTTAGGACCATCCGGATGCGGTAAAACCACACTTTTAAGAATTCTTGGCGGCTTCTTGGAACCAAATCAGGGAAGCGTTATTTTTGATGATGTTGATATTACAAACATCCCTCCCTATAAAAGAGACTTAAATACGGTTTTCCAAAAGTATGCTCTTTTTCCGCATATGAATGTATATGACAACATCGCTTTCGGCCTTCGTATAAAGAAAGAGCCTGAAGACATTATTGCTCAGAAGGTAGCAAGAATGCTTAAGCTTGTGGGCCTTGAAGAATACGGAAACAGAGGCGTAAACGAAATGTCGGGCGGTCAGCAGCAAAGAGTTGCAATCGCAAGAGCCTTGGTTAATGAACCTAAGGTTTTGCTTCTTGATGAACCTCTTGGAGCACTTGATTTAAAGCTTAGAAAGGAAATGCAGCACGAACTTAAAAAGATTCAAAGAGAAGTGGGCATTACATTTATATACGTAACCCACGATCAGGAAGAAGCTTTAACAATGTCTGATAAAATCGTTGTAATGAAAGCAGGAGAGATACAGCAAATCGGCACTCCTACAGATATTTACAATGAGCCTGTAAACAGATATGTTGCAAACTTTATAGGAGAAAGTAATATAGTTGACGGTATTATGGCCGAGGATTATAAGGTTATTTTTGAAGACAAGACCTTTGAATGCGTTGACGCAGGATTTTCAAAAGACGAACCTGTTGACGTTGTTATTCGTCCTGAAGATTTGGAAATTGTAGGTCCAAGATCCGGTAATTTAAAGGGTATTGTTAAGTCTGTTTTGTTTAAAGGTGTTCACTATGAGACTATTGTAGAAACAAAATCAGGTACAGGAATAACGGTTAAAATGAATGTTCATGATGATAAGCCTGTATTCAATGCGGAAGCAGGCGAAATGATGAGTGCAAACGATTTTTATATTGACCTTGATGACTTTAAGGAACTTACTGATGCATTTATTATTGACCATGCAGACTGTCAGGCATGGAACCCTGAAACAGAAGAGCGTATTTCCATTCAGAAGATAGAATATGAAGCATTGCCCGAATATGGTACATATCCTGTTACTTTTTATACATCAAACGGTACAAATGTAACGGTAAATATGATTGTCGAAGAGTCTAACAGAGTGGTTAACGCAGAATACGAAGAAGAGATTTATGCCGTTAATTTCTTTAAAAACGTTGATGAAATTCAGGAAAGTATAGCTCTTGATACTGACTTAAAGACTTGGGCAAATGCCGTTGCTTACAGTTTGGAAGACGGTTCTCACGTAACCGTTACGGAAGTAATTTATGATTTTGACCCTGCAAACATTACTCCCGGCGTATATAATGTTACATTCAGAACAGAAGGTTATGAATATAAGGTTGATACCACAAAGGAAACTCAGGTGGGAGATGCTGTAGGTCTTAAGTTTACTCCTGAAGCAATTCACATTATGACAAAGCAGAATTTCTAGGAGGAGCGCATGAAACAATTTAGAAAAATGGTTTATCCGTACCTTGTCTGGAGTACGATAATGATTGCCGTTCCCATGCTTTTAATTTTGCTTTATGCATTTACAACCCAGGGAAATACGGTTACAAAGTTTTTGTTTACTTTTAAAAACTTTAAAAGATTCCTTACAGACACTACTTTTTTAAATGTTTTGTATACTTCTTTGAGAATCGCTGTTGAGACCACTTTGATTTGCATAATACTTGGCTACCCCACAGCTTATGTCATTGCTAAGTTTTCAGAGAAGGCTAAGCTTAGATGGGTGCTTGTAATTACGCTTCCCACATGGATAAATATGCTTGTCAGAACCTATGCTTGGACGGGAATATTACAGGATGACGGAGTTATCAATTCCTTTTTATCGATATTTAAAATAGGGCCGATTCCGCTTATTTATACAGATTTTGCCGTTATTTTGGGTATGGTTTATAACTTTTTACCCTTTATGATTATTCAAATTTACACTTCTTTAACTAAGATGGATTATTCCTTGAAAGAAGCTGCAAACGATCTTGGCGCCGGGCCTGCAAAGACATTTTTAAAGATTACTTTGCCTTTATCGATGCCCGGGGTTATAAGCGGAATAACTTTAGTGTTTTTGCCCGCCGTATCAAGCTTTTGTATTCCCAGAATGCTTGGAGGCGGAAGCTATGTTATGGTCGGTACGATAATTGAGTCACAGTTTTTAACAGCCGGTGACTGGAATTTTGGTAGTGCGATTTCTTTAATAATGGCTATCATCATTATGATTTCTATGTACATTACAAAGAAAGTCGATAAGGGAGAAAAAGTGGAAGGAGCTAGCGTATGAATAAGAAAAAACGAATCGGTTCCAAAATCTTTTTAGGTATTATAGTGCTTTTTCTTTATGCACCCATTATTTATACTATGGTTTTTTCCTTTAATGAGGGAAAGTCACTTACAAAGTTTTCGGGGTTCTCTTTTAAATGGTATGAAAAGATGTTTTCAAATGACACTATGATGGAAGCTCTTTTTTATACAATTATCGTTGCAATTTTGGCAACCATTATATCAACTCTTGTGGGAACTGTTACGGCAATCGGCTTGTCTAAATCAAGAAGGGCCATTAAAAATGTTGTTGAGCAGGTAAATCAACTTCCCATAATGAATCCTGAAATAGTAACAGCTATAGGATTACTTATGCTGTTTAGCTTTATTCACTTTGAAAAGGGCTTTTTTACTATGTTACTTGCCCACATCATGTTTTGTATTCCTTATGTGATACTAAGTGTAATGCCTAAGCTTCGTACACTTAATCCAAATCTTGCGGAAGCTGCAATGGATTTGGGCGCTACTCCCTGGCAGGCCTTAACCAAGGTAATTGTCCCCGAGTGTATGCCCGGAATTATTTCAGGTGCTTTAATAGCATTTACAATGTCGTTTGATGACTTTGTTATTTCTTATTTCGTTACCGGAAACGGGGTAAGCAATATTTCTATTTTGGTTTACACAGAGTCAAGGAGAATTAATCCGTCAATCAATGCGTTATCCACAATTATTGTTGTGATAATTACCATTGCATTGCTTTTGGTTAATATTATTCCTTCATTGGCTTTAAAGAAGAAAAGCAAAGTTGAATCAATTAAAGAAGAAAATATTAAATAGGAGGATATATAAATGAAAAAGAAAGGATTGGCACTTGTCTTAATGCTTTTTGTGCTTTCGGCATTAAGTTTATGTGGCTGCGGAAGCAAAGAAAAATTGAAGATTTACCTTCCCGGTGAATATATGAGTGATGATTTGGTTCCGAATTTTGAAAAGCTTTACGATGTAAAAGTTGATGTTGAATTGTTTGATTCAAACGAAATGATGTACACAAAAATCATGGCAGGAGATACATATGATGTTTTAATTCCCTCAGATTATATGATTGAGAGACTTATCAAAGAAGATTATCTTCAAAAGATTGATATCTCTAAGATTACAAACTTTTCAAGCATTACACCTGCATTAAAAGAAGCACCTTATAATTTATTTGACCCTGATAATTCTTATTCTGTTCCTTATTTCTGGGGTACGGTGGGAATTATTTACAACACAAAGAACGTTCCTTTTGAAAAGGTTCAAAGCGAAGAATTTGAAATCTTCAGAGACACAGACTTTGCCGGAAAGATTTATTTTTACGACAGCGAAAGAGATGCTTTTATGATTCCTTTTAAGTCTTTGGGCTATTCAATGAATACTTCAAACGAAGATGAAATTATGGAAGCATATAATTGGCTTGTTGATGTAAACACAACAATGGATCCCATAACCGTTACCGATGATGTAATTGATGGTATGGCTCAGGGAAGAAAAGACTTGGCAATTGTATATAGCGGTGATGCTGCGTATGTTCTTTCGGAAAACGAAGATATGAGCTATTACACCCCCTCATGCGGCACAAATGTATGGGTAGATGCCATGGTTATTCCTAAGAACGCTTCAAATCCCGATTTGGCTCATAAGTTTATTGATTATGTAATAAGCTATGATGTAGCTTTGGATAATACCGAAGCCGTAGGTTATGCATCGGTAAATGAAGATGTACTTAAAACAGTAACGGCCCCCGGCGGAATATATGACGGAAACGAAGCATACCTTCCAAGAACAGGTTATGAAAAAGACGAAGTGTTTAACGATAATGAGTTTTTAAGAAAAAGACTTTCAGAACTCTGGATTAAAGCTAAGGCCGCAAGATAAAGAAAAAAGCATGTGCATTGCACATGCTTTTATTTTTTATTTTTCGGATTCTTCAAGCTTATGGAAAATAATGCAATTTGGCTTTTTACATTTTAACGAAGGACCGTTCATTACAATTGTTTTCTTTTCGAGGTCTACATTAAAAAATGTAAGAGAATCGGATTCGTGATTACATGAAACCAAATGCTTATTATCAGGAAAGAGAGCGGCATCTTTGGGATACTCACCGCTTATAGGTAAGCATAAAAGCTTATCCAGCGTTCCGTCAGATTTTATTTTATAAAGGCAAACACTGTTATCACCTGCATTTGAAGCAACAATGTATTTAAAGTCAGCGGATATATTTAAAGCACTTGCTGCATTTCCGGAAGCATGATATTCATTTAAGGTTGATATTGTTTGAATCTTTTCAAAATTCGGAGTGTCGGGGTTTGTTTCCGAATAGTCATAAACGTCTATGTAATTTTTTAGTTCATGAATAATATATAAATGGCTTCCGTCTTTTGAAAACTTAAGATGCCTTGGAGCGGAATCTTGTTCGGAACGAATGATATCCATTAATCTTAATTTACCGGTTTTGTGATCAAGATAATAGATATTAACGTGGTCCATACCTAAGTCTGCGGCTAAAAGATACTTATCGTCCCTCGTCATTTTAACGCAGTTAACATGAGGACGGAAGTTTCTTTCTGAAACGGTTCCCATACCTTTTAAGTAGATTTCATCGGTGATTTCTCCGATTGAACCGTTAGACTTAATCTTTAAAGCAGTAATTTTACCATCGTGGTAACCGGCAACAAACAAGAATTTATCATCGTAAGAAGTGGAGAGATAACAACCTCTCATTCCGTTTATTGACTGAACATTAAGCTTTTTTAAATTTCCGTCAGGCTTTACTTCGAAGCTTTCAACGCCTAAATCGGTAATCGAATAAAGGTATTTTTGGTTGTGAGATATTGTAATGTATGATGAGTTTGAAACTTCGACTCTGGATTTTTCACTGAAACGACCTTTTTTCATATCCACATCGTAAATGGATATGCCATATTTGTCGTCCTGAGTGTAGCTTGAAACATAAGCAACGTATTTACTCATTTTATCTCCTTTAAAAACAAATAAATTCTTGATAAAAGAACTTGCCTTTATATTTTATTATATCAGTTTATAAAAAAATAGTATTAACAAAGCTGAATTTACCATAAATGATGATAGCACAAAATAAAGCAAAAAAACAGAAAAGTATGTGTACTTTTAAACAATATGTGGTATAGTTTACTTGTAAAAGGTACACGGGGTTTTGGACGTTTTTTATCGGAGTGGTCGACGGTGAAACGGACTTTTAAAGAAAAAGCAGTCAGTGGTGCTGCAAGGATAACAAAAAAATATAGATTTTTAAAACCTATTGTATTTCTGGGGCTGGGTATAGTGCTGGGATTTTTTGGTATTGGAAAATATTTTTATTCAAACGGTAAAAGATATATAACATTGGGAATTTGCGTTCTTTTCTTTCTTATGAGTTCAAGTTTTGCAACCCCCGATCAGGCTAATGATAATGAAATATATCTTTCAAATATTTCCGCTGATGAAGTAAACATATATGATACCGATGTATCTTTGGATGCGGGTGACTTTATTGACAATGATTCTGCCGATGAACTTACACCCGATACACTTGTGGACGATGAAGTTATTGTTTCCGGTGATTTGTTTACTTTTGAAGAAGAGAAACAGTTAGAAAGTACCGAGAATATTGATAAGTTTACAATCGATGATTTATATGCCGATGCGATTCTTTCCGATTCGACGGTTTCTTCAGACTCTTCGTTAAGCGGATTTGATAAAGATGCATGGTATATGATTTTGGTTAATAAGACTCATCCCGTTCCCGATGACTATGAAGTTAAGTTAACTACTCTTAAAGGTGATATGAAGTGCGACGAAAGAGTGCTTGAACCTTTAAAAGAAATGCTTAACGGAGCTAAGGCCGATGGAATCGACTTGATTGTATGTTCTCCTTACAGAGATTATCAGCTTCAGGAAAGGCTCTTTTTAAGAAAGATAAATGCTTATATGGATTTAGGTATGTCTTATCTTGAAAGCTATAAGCTTGCGGCTCAAAAGGTTATAATGCCCGGTGCCAGCGAGCATCAGCTTGGAATCGCCTTTGATATAGTTGTTAATTATCATGCGGTTTTAGACTATGAATTCGGTGATACTCCCGCAGGAAAATGGCTTATTGAAAACTGTGCCGATTATGGTTTTATATTAAGGTATCCAAGAGGTAAGGAAGAAATTACCGGTATCGAGTATGAGCCTTGGCACTTTAGATATGTGGGTAAAGACGCAGCCGCATACATTATGGAAAACGAATTGACTCTCGAAGAGTTTCTTGATGATTTATAGAGAAATTGATTAGGTACCGGCATTTTGCGATTCAGAATGCATAATGCCGGTTCTTTTATGTTTAAAGGAAAAAATATGAGTAAGCAATATGAAATTTTAAAACAGGAAGGTGCCGCTAAAAGAGCGGTTTTTCATACGGTTCACGGTGATATCCAGACGCCTGTATTTATGAATGTTGGAACTGCCGCTGCCATTAAGGGAGCTGTTTCAACAGTTGACTTAAAAGAAATAGGCTGCCAGGTGGAACTCTCAAACACCTATCATTTACATGTTAGGCCGGGAGATAAGCTCATTCATGATGTAGGCGGTCTTCATAAGTTTATGAACTGGGACAGGCCTATTTTAACGGACTCAGGCGGCTTTCAGGTGTTTTCTTTGGCAGGCCTTCGTAAGATTAAGGAAGAAGGCGTTACCTTCCATTCGCATGTGGACGGACGCATTATCTTTATGGGCCCTGAAGAGAGCATGCAGATTCAGTCTAACCTTGGCTCCACCATTGCAATGGCGTTTGATGAATGCCCTTCAAGCGTGGCAGAAAGAAAATACGTGGAAGACTCTGTTGCAAGAACCACAAGATGGCTTGAAAGATGCAAAAATGAGATGGCTCGTTTGAATTCCTTAGAAGATACCGTAAATAAAAAGCAGATGCTTTTTGGTATAAATCAAGGTGCTGTTTATGATGATATAAGAATCGAACATGCTAAGCGAATTTCTGAAATGGACTTAGACGGCTATGCGGTAGGAGGCCTTGCCGTAGGAGAGACTCATGAGGAAATGTATAGGATACTTGAGTCTACCGTTCCATATCTTCCTAAGGATAAGCCAACGTATTTAATGGGTGTGGGAACTCCTGCAAACATTTTGGAGGGCGTTGAGCGAGGAATTGATTTCTTTGACTGCGTTTATCCTTCAAGAAACGGTCGTCACGGACATGTTTATACAAATTACGGAAAGCTTAATCTTTTTAACGAAAAGTATGAAAAGGATATGCGTCCCATTGAAGAAGGCTGTAATTGTCCTGCCTGCAGGATGTATTCAAGAGCATACATAAGACATCTTTTAAAAGCAAAAGAAATGCTTGGCATGAGATTATGTGTTCTTCATAACCTTTATTTTTACAACACAATGATGGCAGAAATCAGAGAAGCCTTAGATAATGGAAATTTTATAAATTATAAGAAAGCTAAACTTGACAGTATGGCTTCTGCAAATGTATGATTATTTTTGCGGATTTAATTAGTTTCGGAGGAAAAAATATAATGAATTTATTATTAGCTGCAGCAGCTCAGCCTGTTGAAGGACCGGCAGCGATTATATCAATGCTTGTTCCCTTTTTAATTCTTGGAGTTTTCTTTTATTTCTTTATTATGAGACCTCAGAAGAAAGAGCAGAAGCGTATGAACGCTATGCTTAATGATATGGCAATCGGTGATTGCGTACTTACAAGCAGCGGATTTTACGGAACAGTTATTGATATCACAGACGATACTGTAATCGTTGAGTTTGGTAACAATAAAAACTGTCGTATTCCTATGCAGAAGAGTGCCATCACTCAGGTTGAAAAGGCTGAACAGTAATTTTTTGCATATTTCCCCCTGCATTTTTGCAGGGGGTTTTGTGTATCTGTATTTATTTTAAAGCTCTTATAATTGCTTGAAATTTATCTCAATATGTAATAATATTAATTTCATACTGTACTACGTTAAAATCTTAAAATAAAGGAGTATGTATGAAGTACAACATTACATGTATTCCCGGAGACGGTATCGGTCCCGAGATAGTCGCACAAGCAAAAGTCGTTCTTGACAAAATTTCTGAAAAGTATAATCACGAATTTGTTTATAAAGATATATTAATGGGCGGAGCATCCATTGATGCATGTGGCGTTCCGCTTACCGATGGAGCCATAAATGATGCAAAAAGTGCAGATGCTGTTTTGATGGGTTCTATTGGTGGAGATCCTAATACATCTCCCTGGTATAAACTTGATGCAAAGTTAAGGCCTGAAGCCGGCTTACTTAAGCTAAGGAAAGAGTTAAAACTTTTTGCCAATTTACGTCCCGCATATTTATATAAGGAATTATCTGATGCCTGCGTTTTAAAGAAAGAAACCGGCGAAAACGGATTTGACCTTATAATAGTAAGAGAATTAACGGGCGGATTGTATTTTGGCGATAGGTCAACAACGGTGGTTAACGGAGTAAGAACCGCAGTTGATACGTTAAAATATGATGAAAATGAAATAAGAAGAATTGCCATCAAGGCTTTTGAAATTGCAAAGAAAAGAAGAAACAAATTAACAAGCGTTGATAAAGCAAATGTTCTTGATTCATCAAGACTTTGGAGAGCCGTTGTAAATGAAGTTTCAAAGGATTATCCTGAAGTAAAGCTTGAGCATATGCTTGTTGATAATTGTGCGATGCAACTTGTTAAAGATCCCGCACAATTTGATGTTGTCTTAACTGAGAACATGTTTGGAGATATCTTATCCGATGAAGCCAGCATGATTACAGGTTCAATCGGAATGCTTTCTTCTGCAAGCTTAAATGACACTAAATTTGGCCTTTATGAGCCAAGCCATGGTTCCGCTCCGGATATTGCGGGTAAAGATCTGGCAAATCCCATTGCCACGATTCTATCCGCTGCAATGATGCTAAGGTATTCTCTTGACTTAAATGAAGAAGCCGACAAAATTGAAGAAGCGGTTGAAAAAGTATTAAAAGAAGGATACAGAACTCAAGATATTTATACGGAAGGAACATTGAAAGTCGGATGTAAGCAAATGGGCAAATTAATAGCCGACTTTATCTAGGAGGATTTATATGATAAGCGATAACGTAAAATGCGGCACCCAGCAGGCACCGCACAGAAGTCTTTTTAATGCGCTGGGATTTACTGAAGAAGAAAGAAAAAGACCAATGATTGGTATTGTTTCTTCTTATAATGAAATTGTTCCCGGTCATATGAACCTTGATAAGATTGTGGAGGCTGTTAAGCTCGGTGTAGCAATGGGTGGCGGTACTCCCGTAGTATTCCCTGCCATAGCCGTATGTGACGGTATTGCAATGGGTCATATCGGAATGAAATATTCTTTGGTAACAAGAGACCTTATTGCCGATTCGACCGAATGTATGGCTATAGCTCATCAATTCGACGGACTTGTAATGGTTCCAAACTGCGATAAGAATGTTCCGGGATTACTTATGGCTGCTGCCAGATTAAATATTCCTACAATATTCGTTTCGGGCGGTCCCATGCTTGCAGGACATGTAAAAGGACAAAAGAGAAGTCTTTCTTCAATGTTTGAAGCAGTAGGTGCTGTTGCCGCAAATAAGATGACAATGGAAGACTTATGTGAGTTTGAAGAAAAAGTTTGCCCCACATGCGGTTCTTGCTCAGGTATGTATACTGCAAACTCAATGAACTGCTTAACCGAAGCTTTGGGTATGGGCCTTAGAGGAAACGGTACAATTCCCGCCGTATATTCTGAAAGAATCAGACTTGCTAAGCATGCAGGCATGCAAATTGTAGAGCTTGTAAATAAAAACATAAAGCCCAGAGACATTATGACAAAAGAAGCATTTACAAACGCTTTGATTACTGATATGGCTCTTGGATGTTCCACTAATTCCATGCTTCATTTACCTGCTATTGCCAATGAAGCCGGAGTTAAACTTAATTTGGAAATTGCTAACGAATTATCAAAGAAAACACCTAACCTTTGTCATTTGGCACCGGCAGGTCCCACATATATGGAAGACTTAAATGAAGCCGGCGGTGTTTATGCTGTATTAAAGGAACTTTCAAAGAAAGACCTTCTTAATCTTGATGTATTAACCGTTTCGGGTAAAACAATGAGAGAAAACATAGAAACGGCTGTAAATAAGAATCCTGAAGTTATAAGGACAATTGACAATCCTTACAGCCCTACCGGAGGAATTGCCGTTCTTAAGGGTAATCTTGCTCCAAACGGAAGCGTTGTAAAACGTTCCGCAGTTGTTCCCGAAATGATGGAGCATACAGGCCCTGCAAGAGTATTTGACTCGGAAGAAGATGCAATCAAGGCCATTAAAGGCGGAAAAATTGTTAAGGGCGATGTGGTGGTTATCAGATATGAAGGTCCTAAGGGTGGCCCCGGAATGAGAGAGATGCTTAATCCTACATCCGCCATAGCAGGAATGGGACTTGGCGAGAGCGTTGCTTTAATTACAGACGGAAGATTTTCAGGTGCTTCAAGAGGCGCTTCTATAGGTCATGTATCTCCCGAAGCTTATGCGGGCGGACCTATTTCTTTGGTTGAAGAAGGGGATATGATCCACATTGATATAAACAATTATTTAATC
>JAILCK010000122.1 GCA_024680435.1 Lachnospiraceae bacterium | reverse complement strand
CGGACTTATCGAGCTTAGAAAAGAAATCTGCAATTACTTAGAGCGAAGGATGCATGTTTCTTACGACTGGTCAAAAGAAGTTTTGGTGACTGTCGGAGGCTCTGAAGGTATTGACGTTTGCATGAGAGCGATGACAAACCCCGGAGATGAAATCATTATCCCTGAGCCTTCCTATGTATCTTATGAGCCTTGTGCTATTTTGGCAGGTGCAAAGCCTGTAATCATTAATTTAAAGGCTGAAAATGAATTCAGACTTACGGCACAAGAGCTTCTTGATGCCATTACCGATAAAACAAAGATTTTGGTGCTTCCTTTCCCTAACAACCCTACCGGCGCAATCATGGAAGAAAAAGATTTAATCGAGATTGCTAAGGTGTGCATTGAAAAGGATATATATGTATTGTCTGATGAAATCTACGCAGAGCTTACGTATAAGGGAGACCATGTATCGATTGCTTCTTTACCCGGCATGAAGGAAAGAACAATAATGATTAACGGTTTTTCAAAGGCTTACGCCATGACCGGATGGAGACTTGGATACGCTTGCGGACCCAAAGAAATTATTCAGCAGATGACAAAGATTCATCAGTTTTGCATCATGTGTGCGCCCACGACAAGCCAGTATGCAGCAATAGAAGCGCTTAAAAACGGCGATGACGACGTTAAGATGATGCGTGAATCTTACAACCAAAGAAGAAGATTTTTGCTTAATGCCTTTAAGGAAATGGGGCTTGAATGCTTTGAGCCTTACGGCGCATTCTATGTATTCCCTTGCATTAAAGAATTTGGAATGACAAGCGATGAATTTGCTACCCGTTTTCTTGAAGAAGAAAAGGTAGCTGCAGTTCCCGGAACAGCGTTCGGAGAAAGCGGAGAGGGCTTTTTAAGAATCTCCTATGCCTACTCTTTGGAAAGGCTTAAATTAGCAATGGAAAGGCTTGCACGCTTTATTGAAAAGCTTCGCAAAGAACAAGGAAGATAATGCATATAGTTTTACATGAACCTGAAATTCCGGCTAATACCGGTAATATTGGCCGTACCTGTGTTGCAACAGGTACGGCTTTACATCTTATTGAGCCTCTTGGCTTTAGAATCGATGAAAAAGCCATTAAAAGAGCGGGCATGGATTATTGGGAGCACTTGGATGTCTCCACTTACATAAACTACGAAGATTTTTGTAAGAAAAATCCAAATGCGAAGGTGTGGTTTGCCACCACCAAGGCAAAGCATTGCTATACAGACGTTAAATTCGGGCCTGATGACTACATCATGTTTGGAAAAGAATCCGCGGGAATCCCTGAAGAAATCTTAGTGGACCACGAGGAGGCCTGCATAAGAATCCCCATGGAACCAAAGATAAGGTCTTTGAATTTATCAAATTCAGTGGCCATAGTTCTTTATGAAGCATTAAGGCAGCAAAATTTTGCAGGAATGGAAACAGAAGGAAAACTTCATAGGTTGGATTGGAAAGAATAGGCTGACAAGTATGCAAGGAACACTTCTTAATTTAATAGGTGAAATATTCAAAGAAAAATACAAATCTTTGGGATGGAAAAAGCAAGGACCTAATTATAGACAAATAACAAAGGATGGTCTGGGAAGAATAATCAATTTCCAAAGTTCACAATGGAATTCTGATGAGAATTGTTCTTTTTATATTAATTATGGATTGTATATCGAATTATCCGAAGAACTGGAAAATGATTCTTTCAAAGAATATGAATGCCAATTAAGGAGAAGGACAGTTTACAACAAAGGTGTGTATACAATAACTAAAGATACAGACTTTAGTGAAATAAAAGATATTGTATGTACCGCTTTATGTGAAGCTGACGCATTATTTGATAGTTTACCCACAAAAACTGCTTTTATCGAATACATATTGGATAAAGGGAAAGATATACCGGGGGTATTGAATTTAAGTACTTGCATCCTCTTATATAAGCTTGGATATGGCAAAGAAATATACGAGAGAATAAAGGACGAACGAGGCCCATTCAGGAAACTAGCCGAATTGATAGAGCAAGAAAATGGAATAAAGAGAGTTGCTGACCCGATAGTTTCAATTACAGATTCTCATTTAATAGAATTAATTGAGAAAATGGGTAAAAAAGAGCGTGTTCATAGCAGCGCCGAAAGCGATAGTTTTAAAGCATATCGTGAGGCAGAAACTATCAATGATCCAACTGTTTTTCCAAAGCTTCTTGAAATAGCGATGAATGAGGGAAAAGCAAACAAGAGTATGCGCAGTGAAGTGTATTCTTTTATTGCTATAGTCTTAGAAAATGTATTTAATGAAGAGGCTTGTCTGTTTTTGGTAAATCAAGTTGAAAAAGAAAAAGATAAGAGCGTGCGTGCTAGATTACTTGACTTATTAAGTCGTCTGTCTGTTTCAGAAAGTATAGATATTAGCCCAGTAGTGATATGCTCAAAAAGTGACAATTCCCGTGTTAGGTGTGATGCATTAAGGGCACTGGGCGCATTTTCATCAGATACTTCTAAGGATGCTTTGGCATACTATCTGGTGCAGGATGACGAAAAGAAATACAAATATGAAATCTTGTATGCAGTAGCTTCACTTGGAGGAATAGGCATTTCATCGGATGTACCGCTTTTAGAAAAATGGCTAAACAGTAAGAATAGCGATATAAAGAGTGCGGCAAAATATGCCATAAATAGAATAGAATGTGGGGTACGATATAAAGGGTTTAATCTGTAATATGAGCTAATATAAACGCACCATTGGAATGGTTCCAATGGTGCGTTGTTTTAATCATTTTTCTTTTTGAACATATTTCCATTCCATTTCATTTCTAGAAAAAGTTTCACGGAATAACAAAGTCGGAAA
>JAILCK010000087.1 GCA_024680435.1 Lachnospiraceae bacterium | reverse complement strand
GATTTTCTTCCAAAAGAAACTCACGAATCCCCCATGCTTTCTTTAGGAAAGACTAAAGATGTAAATGAATTAAAGGAATGGCTTAAAGATAAAGAAGGTTTACTTAGCTGGAAATTAGACGGCCTTACGATTGTTTTAACCTATGAAAACGGTGTATTGTCAAAGGCTGTTACAAGAGGTAACGGAGAAGTGGGAGAAGTTATAACAGATAACGCCAAGACCTTTGTTAACCTTCCCATAAAGATTTCTTTTAAAGAAAAGCTTGTATTAAGAGGGGAAGCCGTAATTTCTTATCCCGATTTTGAGAAGGTAAATTCAGAAATCGAAAATGATGAGGATAAGTATAAAAATCCAAGAAACTTGTGCTCAGGTTCTGTGAGACAGCTTAACAGCGAAATTACCGCAAAGAGGCATGTGCGCCTAATTGCGTTTTCTTTGATCTCATCCGAAGGAACATCTTTTAAGACAAGAAGAGAAGAGGTTGACTTCTTAAAAGACTTAGGCTTTGAAGTCGTTGAGCATTTCCCTGTAAATAAAGATACCATTGAGGCGGAAGTTAAAAACTTTGCCAAAAAGATTGAGTCTTATGAAATACCTTCAGACGGTCTTGTTTTGACCTTTGATGACATAGAGTACGGAAAGAGCCTTGGAATGACTGCTAAGTCACCAAGACATTCAATCGCCTTTAAATGGCAGGATGAAACTGCGGAAACCATACTGCGAGAAATAGAATGGAGCCCCTCAAGAACAGGGCTTATTAATCCTGTTGCAATATTTGATAAGGTTGAGCTTGAGGGTACTTCCGTTAGCCGAGCAAGCGTTCATAACATTTCCGTAATGGAAGAATTAAAGTTTGGAATCGGTGACAAAATTTTAGTATATAAAGCAAACATGATCATTCCTCAAATTGCCAAAAACTTGACACAAAGCGGCAATTTGGAAATCCCCGATAAATGTCCTTGCTGTGGCGGAAAGACAGAAATAAGGACGTTAAAAGAAGCTAAGAGCTTATATTGTGTTAATCCTGAATGCCCGGCAAAGCAGATAAAAAAGTTTTCTTTGTTTGTAAGCCGTGATGCATTTAATGTTGACGGGCTTTCAGAGGCAACCTTTGAAAAGTTTGTGGATGAAGGATTTATAAAAGAGTACTCAGATATTTTTGAACTTTCAGCTCATAAGGATGCCATTGTAAACATGGAAGGCTTTGGTGAAAAGTCTTTTGAAAACCTTATGGAGGCTATTGAAAAGGCTAAAGACATTACTTTGCCTAAATTTATTTATTCACTTGGCATATTAAATGTAGGCCTTGCAAACGCAAAGCTTATTTGTAAAACCTTTAATTATGATGTAGATAAAGTTCTTTCTTTATCAAAAGAAGAGCTATTGTCCGTAGAAGGAATCGGAGAAGTTATTGCAGATTCTTATGTGCTTTACTTTAGCGATGCTAAGAATAAAATGCAGACTGAAAAGCTTCTTAAGACCATACGAATGCAGAAGGAAGATGTCACATCAATGGCAGATTCTTTACTTGATTCAAAAACAGTTGTGGTAACCGGAAGCTTAAACAGATTTTCCAATCGTAAAGATTTGCAGGAAGAAATTGAAAAGCGTGGAGGAAAGGTTTCTTCAAGCGTTTCTAAAAATACCTTTGTTCTTGTGAACAATGATTTGATGTCGGCATCTTCCAAAAACAAAACAGCCAAAGAACTTGGCGTTCCGATTATTTCGGAGGATGAATTCATTGAAAAATACTTAAAATAGAAAGCGAGAACAATTATGCCGATTAAAATACAGGATTCATTGCCTGCGCAGGCAATACTTGAAAATGAAAATATATTTGTAATGACTGAGTTTAGGGCTATGCACCAGGATATCCGTCCCTTAAATGTGCTTATTTTAAACCTTATGCCCAATAAAGAAGTAACTGAAACTCAGATTTTAAGGAAGCTTTCAAATTCGCCCTTACAAGTAAATGTGGAGCTTTTACAGACTCAAAGTTACACCCCCACCCACGTGGATGCCAATCACTTAGAGTCTTTCTATACAACCTTTGATAAGGTTAAAAACAGAAAGTTTGACGGAATGATAATTACAGGAGCGCCCCTTGATTACGTTAAGTTTGAGGACGTTGCATACTGGAAAGAAATGACGGAGATTTTTGACTGGGCAGAGACCCATGTACACTGCACATTCTATTTGTGCTGGGCATGCTTTGCAGCTCTTTACTATTATTATGGTTTAGAGCGTTTTGACAGAGAAGAAAAGTTATCGGGGGTTTACAAGCATCACGTATGTAAGCCCACATCCCCCTTATTCAGAGGCTTTGATGATGAATTTTGGGCTCCTCATTCAAGAGCAATGGGAATTGAGAAAGAAAAGATTGAAAACACTCCCGGCCTTGAACTCATGGCTTACTCAGATGAAGCGGGAGTTGCAATTGTTAAGACGGAAGATTCAAGAAAGTTCTTTGTGGGCCTT
>JAILCK010000008.1 GCA_024680435.1 Lachnospiraceae bacterium | reverse complement strand
TTGGATATCCTTTTTAGTGCGGAAGATGGGACTTGAACCCACACGATTGCAATAATCACAAGATCCTTAGTCTTGCTCGTCTGCCAGTTCCGACACTTCCGCGAACCGCTGTATTGTTTAGTTGTTCAACACGCAAGAAAGATAATATCATTTGGGGCACCCTGTGTCAATAAGAAATGAGAAAAATTTTTAACTTTTTTTCAAAGCCCAAAATACGGCATTTTTTGAACAAAAAAATTTGTAAAATGCTATTCAGTTAACAAATTATTAATCCGATATACTTAATATAAGTATAGGTATAAGTGGGCTCACGGATTGAGCATTTATATTTTATTGAAAGAAGCGTATAATAGGAAGAAGAAAACGTTTCTTTCATCGTTGTACACGGAGGTGACACTATGAAGATTAATCCTAATACTGATTATTCGGCGTTGTTCTCATCGCTTAATACTAAAGGCTTTAACACCGCATTTTTGTCAGACTATGCAAGCATCAAAAACGGAAGCTACGGAAAACTTATGAAAGCTTACTACAATCAGAAGAAAGCCGATGTAGCGGATGCCAAGGCAACATTAAAGACTGACAATAAGGCAAAGACTAATAAGACTTCAACAAAGAATACAGAAAAAACCGAGAAGGTAAAGGAAGTTGATAAAAAGACTTCGGCTCTATCCAATGCAAAGACATCGGCCGAAAACTTTAAATCATCCCTTTCAAGCTTTGAAAAAGCTGTAGCTAAGGGCGATGACAAAGAAATCGCTTCAAAGGCTAAGGCATTTGCTGATAGCTACAATAAGCTTGCAACAGCAGTTAATGAAGCCGGCAACACAAAGGTTACAAAGGCTGCTCAGAATCTTTTAGATTACATGGGAAGTAATCTTAACACCCTTTCAAGGGCCGGATTTACCTTTGATGAATCAGGAAAGTTAAGTGTTTCCGAAAAGGCGGTTTCAGAAAACAAGTCATCGGTTGAAACACTCTTCGGAAAGCAGTCATCCTTTGCTTCTAACTTAGAGTCAAAGGCTTCGACAGTTGAAAGCAGAGCAAAGAGCGCTCTTAACACAGAAAAGAGCTACACAAAGAAAGCTGACTACGATAACACCGACTACATCGGAAAACTATACGATGGATTTATGTAAGATTTTAAGGGAGTATATTTAAAAATAAAGAAACCGGAGCGGCCAAAAAGCTGCTCCGATTTTTATTATTAAAACGCGTAAAATCGGCATTATTCTTTCCTTGACAATGCCTTTATATACAAGTAAAATTACACTTGCATGCAGGAATGGCGGAATGGCAGACGCGCCGGCTTCAGGTGCCGGTGGTAGCAATATCGTGTGGGTTCAAGTCCCATTTCCTGCAGGTTTAAGGGGGCGGCTTTTTTAGTAAAGCCGTCTTTCTTTTTGGAGGCATCATGAAATATCTAAAGCAACTTACAATTATTCTTATAGTGAGCCTGATTTCGGAAGCCATGGGCTATTTTATCCCCTTACCCGTTCCCGCAAGCGTTTACGGGCTCATCCTTATGTTTATCCTTCTTTGCACAAAGGTGATTAAGCTTGAGGCGGTGGAAGATGTGGCGGACTTCCTTATTAAAGTTCTTCCCTTTATCTTTGTGGCACCGACCGTTGCGCTTATGACAAGCTTTGACATTATAAAAGGAAAAGTCCTTTGGCTTTTCATTATGTGCTTTGTTTCAACAATCGCGGTTACCGCGGTGACTGGCCTTGTGGCTCAACTTATTATCAGAATAAAGAAAAAAGGAGGAAAGAAAAATGCGTGAATTCATCATTGATTCTTCCTTTTTTGGAATCACCCTGTCGGCCGTTACCTTTTTCCTTTTCTTTGTGCTCAAAGAAAAATTAAGAATTAAAAATCCCTTGTTTAATCCGCTTTTGTTATCATCCGCTGTGATTATATGCTTCCTTTTGGTTTCGCACATCGACTTTGAGGTGTATAATAAATCTGCAAGCGTGGCAACCTACTGGCTCACACCTGCCACAATCAGCCTTGCGATTCCTTTATACAGACAAATCCAAAAATTAAAAGAAAACCTTTTGGCAATAATTATTTCAATAAGCTGCGGATGCATCGCTCACGCATTGATTCTTTGCGTGATTGCTTTAAGCGTGCATATTGACGAGGTGCTCCTTCGCTCAGCCCTTCCAAAGAGCGTCACCACGGCCATTGCTTTGGCTTTAAGCGAAAAAGTGGGCGGAGTCACATCAGTTACAATTGTTTGTGTAACAATAGCAGGCATTTCGGGTGCTGTTATCGGCCCCTTAGTTTTAAATTTATTCAAGATTAAAGAACCTGTTGCTCAGGGCCTGGCACTTGGCACCGCATCACACGCGGTTGGCACATCCAAAGCCATGGAACTTGGGGACGTGCAAGGCGCCATGGGGTCCCTTGCAATTGTTGTAACCGGCGTACTTACGGTAATCGTGGTGCCCATCGTTGCAGCGTACATTTAGGGTTAGGAGAATTTAATGGGAAAGAAAGAAACTACCGACGTATCCAATGAAGAATTGGAAGTCGTTGATATTAAAGAAGAATCTGAGGTAAAAGAAACCGTTAAGGAAAAGAAACCTCGCGGAAGAAAGCCTAAGAAAAAAGAAGAGACGGGCGCCGTTAAAGATGAAAAAGTCGAAGCGGAAGAAGTAAAGGTTTCAGAAGATACGGATGCAGAGCCTGAAGTTAAAGAATCAAAAGATGATGAAAACGTAACTTCAGAGGTGGAAGAAGCCACAAAGGAAGAATCAGGCATCGAAGATTCCAAGCCTACTAAAGATGTAAAACCATCGAAAACTGACAAGGTTAACATAACAAAGAAGTTAGCCAATCTCATTCTTACGCTTAAAGATAAAAATAACCGCCTTGTAAGCATCTTGGCTTGCGCGGTGCTTGTCCTTTTAATCGCAGTTTTGGTGATTACATTCCTTCCTTCGAATGTATATAAAAGAGCAATAAAGAGAGCCGATACTTTCTACGATCAGGGCGCATTTGCGGATGCCATGACAAATTATATAAAGGCAGAAAACGCGGAAAAATCATTGGTTTATCCGGTTCTTGGCACCATTAATACAGCTCTTGCCATTAAGTCTGATGGCATAAAGGACAGCTACAAAGCCGCCGTTTCAAATGTTTTATTATTTAAGCATCATAAAGAAGAGGAAAAGGATCATTATGCAGAGTTCTTTCTTCTTTCAAATGAAATATATGCAGACAGCCCTAAGGAAAGGCTTGATGTTCTAAAGTCAGGTTCTGAGCTTTTTGAAAACTTTTCAGAGCTCAACACTTCTTTGTCGGATGCCTACTTTGATTACGGCGTAGAAAACGAAAACAAAGATGTAAAGCTTGCCTTAGAAAACTTTGACGAAGCCTTGAAACTTTCAAACAACGCAGAGGTTCAGGTTAGCAAAGTCAGAGAAGTGGTGCTTACATACATTGACTTTTTAAATGCAACCGACAACTTTGACGAAGCGGAAAGCATTTTAAATAAGTATAAAGACACCCTTTCTCTTAATGAAGAAGAGATTCTTTCTAAAATAAACCTTGCAAGAGAGTTATCACAAATAAAGCATGAACTTTTAAAGAACGTGCATGATACCATGAAGCCTGTTTACGATTCTTTTGAAGGTAGTTTTTCAAAAGAAACCGTTACCGCATTCGCAAGCCCTATGGAGAGGCTTATGCAGTATGACTGGAGCGAAATGATGCAGTTAGACGGTTCTGCCGCTGCGGACAGTTTGGCTTTCTCTGGCTCACAAAGCTCTTACCTTTATGCGGAAGGTGGCGTTACCCCGGATTACACAGGAGTTGGATGCGCCATGTATACCTATGGAAATTATACCGATGAAAACGGCGAAAACCGCTGCGGATACTATTTCTATTACGGTAACTTTAAAAACGGAAAAAGAGACGGATACGGAATCACCTTTGTTAAAAGCGCAAGCACTTCCTTTAAAGCTTTTGAAGGAGAGTGGAAAGAAGATGCGCCAAACGGATTAGGTGTTATGTATGAAAGCGATAAATACGATTACACATCCTTGGCAAAGTGCTTGATTGTAACTTACGGAGAATATAAG
This sequence comes from Lachnospiraceae bacterium, assembly GCA_024680435.1. Taxonomy (GTDB): domain Bacteria; phylum Bacillota; class Clostridia; order Lachnospirales; family Lachnospiraceae; genus UBA1258. The sequence goes on along the minus strand of JAILCK010000008.1, from coordinate 1,624 downwards.
AACGGCCTTCAGGATAAAGAAATGACCATTCTTGCAGCGTTAAACGAGCATCCGGACACTTTCTTTACAACAACTTATGAAGCAAGCGAAGGCGTGGTACCTTACCTTGAAGGAGACTTAACAGATTATGGAATCATTGGCGAAGCTCCAAGCAACAAGAAACTGATTGTGGTGGCGCCCAGTGTTACGGACGGATATGAGTACTTCTTTACAGTATTTATTAATGAAGGCGAAAAGCTTGGTGTAGAAGGATTTAAATAAAGAAAAAATAAAAGCAGGTGTTTAAACACCTGCTTTTTTAATGCCAAATTCTAAACGTAAACTTCCATGTATCCTTTAACTTTTGCTACATCATAGTCATCGATGAGACCTAAGTTTGAATCATATCCAACACCGTTAAAGTAAACAAGATAGTGGCTGTAACGTCCCATCTTTTCCATGATTACACAGCACTTAGGAAGTGTAACATCGGCTCTTCCGTTTGTGTAGATGATTTCTTCGGAATGGTCGATACCAAAGTAGTTAAGAGCGTTGATGATCTTATCCATTGTAGCCTGCCATTCGCCGCAGTGCATGATGTTTATCGTATCATCAAGTGAAATGCCTGCAAGCATCGCTACGCAAGACTGTCCGCAAAGGCCGTCGTGAGGCTGCTTAATAACTTCGATGGAATCAATCTTTCTGATAGGATTTGATGTTGAGTAAGGGCTTTCCTGTGCACTTGATTTGGTAACACGGAAAGTAACGGGGTATTCCTTACCGATTTCAAATGATTTTAAGGTTTCTGCTGAAACGGGGATAGAGTAAACACCGTTTCCTTCAGGAATTAAGTTACAAACAAAAACAGAATCCTGTAATTTAACTTTAACAGGCACATCGCCTTCTTTTTTACAAATCTCCCAAACGTTAAAGGGAATCTTGATTATGCCGCCGGCTTCAGCTTTCTCGATGCCGGAGATAAAACTGTATTTCATCTTAATATCCTCTCAATTCTATTCTCAAAAAACAGTTTAACTAACAACTATTAACAATGTCAATAAATGGGATAGATTTAACTAAAATTGTACTAAAAAAAATACAGAATTAAGATGGATTGTCAAGAAATTAACAAATCCAAGGCAGTTTCTTTTTGCATAACATATTAGTGAAAACATACAAAATAATTTGTTTAAACTTGTGAAAAGATTTTATAGATTAGTTTCGCGAAACATGATAGAGTGATAACGTAACAACGAAACAAACAACGTAACGTTACGTAACAACCATATAGACGAGGACTTTTAAATGGACAAAATTATTACTGAAGCTAATTTTAAAGAAGCCTTTTTGGCATACGGCTTTGATGACGTTAAATCATGCGAAAGATACGGAAGCGGCCATATTAATGACACTTTCTTACTTATAGAAAATAGTGGCGATAAAGTAATTTTACAAAGAATGAACACAATGGTCTTTAAAGATCCTGAAATGCTTATGGAAAATGTGCTGTTGGTAACAGACTTTTTAAAGACTTCCATAGAAAAAGAAGGCGGAGATCCGAAGCGTGAAACAATGAGCGTTCGCTTAACAAAGGATAAAAAGCCTTTCTTTAAGGATGCTGATGATAACTACTGGAGAGTGTATG
>JAILCK010000318.1 GCA_024680435.1 Lachnospiraceae bacterium | reverse complement strand
TCAGCAATCGAAACAATTAAGCAGGCTATTCAGAAGGTATCAGAGCAGAGATCTGCACTCGGTGCTATTCAGAACAGACTTGACCACACCATTAACAACCTCGATAACGTTGTTGAAAATACTACATCAGCTGAAAGCTCTATCCGTGATACAGATATGGCTACTCAGATGGTTAGCTACTCTAACAACAATATCCTTGCTCAGGCTGGTCAGGCAATGCTTGCTCAGGCAAATCAGACCAATCAGGGTGTTCTCTCACTCTTAGGCTAATTGCTGGGATACTCTAGTTAGTAATTAATAACCATAATAGGTTTGGCCCCGGTTCGAAAGAACCGGGGCTTTTACTGTTTGTTGGACAGAATTCAAAGGATGTGCTAGACTAACCTCTTGGAAGAAAAGCGCTTTTTACGGAGGAAGCAATGACAATAGAAGAAATAAAAAAACAATATCCATACTTGTATGAGACTCACATGCATACATCCGAAGGCAGTAAGTGCGGGCAAAGGGAAGCAAAAGATATGGTAAGAGCATACAAGTCCGCGGGATACTCAGGAGTATTTGTGACAGACCATAACTGGGGTGGAAATACGGCTGCGGATAAAAGCCTTCCATGGGAAGAATGGATAGACAGATTCTTTACAGGATACTTTAATGCTAAAGAAGAAGGAGACAAAATAGGACTTCCGGTGTTTTTGGGATATGAAGCTACACATGGTAAGGGTCACGACTTTTTAATTACCGGCTTTACCATAGAATGGATGAAGAAACACCCAGAACTAAAAACTGCCACAATTCCTGAACAGCTTGAATTAATTCATTCCGTAGGGGGACTTGTGATTCAAGCTCATCCTTATAGAAAAGCAAGTTACATAGATGAAGTGCTTACATTTGAAAAGTATGTTGACGGAATAGAAATGTTTAATGCTTCTCACAGAGGAACTTACGAGGACGGAAGCAGTGAAGAAGAATGGAATTTGAAGGCTATAAAACTTGCAAGGGACAATAACCTTCCCGGAACTGCAGGTTCAGACCAACACACAACAGATTTATTTGGAGGAGGCATAGCTTTTAAGACGCCTCTTAAAGATGAAAAAGATTACATTCAAAGAATAAAAAATGATGAAGACAGAGTACTCACAGACGGAGTACATTGGTATGATAAATTCGGAAATTTAATAGTATAGATAGTTTACGCCATGTTTGAAATGCTCAAACATGGCTTTTTTACGCGATTTGTACGAATTGTAAATAAATTTAATATTTTTTTGAAAAAGGGGTTAAGTTATTTGGAATCAAGCCGATATTATTTATGAAAGTTAAAAATGATCATGTATAAACTTTAACGGAATAATAAATTGCAACTTTTTCAAGGAGGATACTTATTATGGTAGTTCAGCACAACCTTACAGCAATGAATTCAAATCGTATGCTTGGAATCACCACAAAGACCCAGGCTAAGAGCACAGAAAAACTTTCATCAGGTTATAAAATCAACCGTGCGGCAGATGATGCAGCAGGATTATCAATCAGTGAAAAGATGCGTAAACAGATCAGAGGCTTATCACAGGCTTCCTTAAATGCACAGGATGGTATCTCAGCAGTACAGACAGCTGAAGGTGCATTGAATGAAGTTCAGGATATGCTTCAGAGAATGAATGAACTTGCAGTTAAAGCAGCAAACGGAACCAACTCTACAGACGACCGTTCATACATCCAGAACGAAATTGACCAGCTTTCTACAGAAATCGACCGTGTAGCAGAAACCACAAAGTTCAACGAATCATACTTACTTAAAGGCGATAAGAACAAGGCTCGCGGATACAGCATGTCATACAACACTCTCCAGTCAACTCCTGCGCCTGCAACGGCAACGTTTGTTAAGGATTCAGCCACAGGTCTTTATGTTAAGAGCGATAATGTTAATGGCGATAAAGTTACAGTTTCAGCGGCAACAGATTGCTCTGATATGATTCAGGATGAAACAAATGCTTTGATTAGATCCTTCAGAGATCAGGGCATCAACATTACATTTACATCTTTATACGATGAAAACACTAAAGAAACATATAATAGTTACAACGTAGAACTTGCAGGCTCAGTAGCAGATAACTTTGTAGTAGAAGTTACTCAGCCCACAACAACAGCTACAGGCCAGGCTTGTACAGCTACCATCAACATTAAAGATACATCAGGAAATGAAATTATTACCGGACTTACAATCGGCGGCGGTGTTTCTGCAACACCTACAGAATCTTCGATTGTTAAGGCTGCTAAGTTATCGGCCACAGCAGTTACAGCTCACGAATCAGAAGGAGCAGTTGCGGCATATTATGATAAAGCTGGAAATAAGGTATCAGCTAACTCACTTGGAAATTACTTCAACGTAGACTCAACAGGCGCTATTTCTGTAAAGGGCGATGCTCCTCAGGCATACGATGCAGTAGGTAACCTTGATAAGCTTGAAGCCAACAACATTGCCAAGAATAAAGACAAGGTGGCAGCTTTACAGTTTAAGCTTCATGTTGGTGCTGATGCCACATCAAACAACCAGATTACTCTTTCAATCGAAGCAATGTCAGCCAAGGGCCTTGGAGTTAACTTCATTAAGGTAGATGGCGATGATGATGCAAATGCATTATCGGCAATCGAAACCATTAAGCAGGCTATTCAGAAGGTATCAGAACAGAGATCTGCACTCGGTGCTATTCAGAATAGATTAGAGCATACAATTTCTAACTTAGACAACGTTGTTGAAAATACCACATCAGCTGAAAGTTCCATCCGTGATACAGATATGGCTACTCAGATGGTTCAGTACTCTAACAACAACATCCTTGCTCAGGCAGGTCAGGCAATGCTTGCTCAGGCTAATCAGTCTAACCAGGGTGTACTCTCATTACTTCAGTAATAAAGCAGTAAACTAACAGCCATAACACAACCTAACGGGGAGGGAAGTTAATCCCTCCCCGTTATTAAATGTAAAAGGTGATAATTATGGGAATTAAAATAGCAGACTATTTCGAAACAAGATATATAACCGCAGACCTGTCGGAAAAGGAAAAAGATTTCCCTTTAATCTGTGTGGGCAAAGGTACATATGCTTGTGATATAAAAGTAAATAATGCCTTGAATATTTTGGGGGCAAATCAGTGCTATAACTTTCAAATCGGAAATTATACATCCATCGGTTCAGAGGTGGAATTTATAATAGATCAAAACCACGATTACAAGTCGGTTTATCAGGGAGTTATAAGACCTTTTGGAACAGGAGAACGTTCAAAACAGGGTCTTGGACAGATGATGAGCCGAATTCACAGAAAGGGCCAGATAATAGTAGGTTCCGATGTGTGGATTGGTGATAGAGTTACAATTCTTGGCGGCGTAACAATCGGTAACGGAGCGGTAATTGCAGCAGGATCAGTAGTTACAAAAGATGTTCCTCCTTTTGCTATAGTAGGGGGGAATCCGGCTAAAGTTATTTCTTATAGATTCGACAGAGATACCTGCAACAAGCTTAACAAGATTCAGTGGTGGAACTTTAGTGAAGACGATCTTATGTTTGCAAAAGAAGACTTACAGGGCGACCCTAAAGAATTTGCAAACAAGTATATAGATACTGTTAAGCATTTTGAGAGAAAAAGCGGAGCATTTGTTCCATACATTACAGAAAAGAATGTTCCAAGATATTTAACATTCATAGAATCAGACACCACATATCCCCTGTTTCCATTCGCAATCGAAAGCTTTATGGAAAAGTTTGTGGAAGGGGGAGCTGAGCTAATAGTGGCTTATTCAAGCGATGATAAGATTCAAAGCGAAGCGGCATTAAAATTGATAGACATTCTTAATGAAACCGTACCGGAAGAACTGATTGTGAATGTGTGCGGAATAGAGACGGCAGATGAAGAAGCAGTATTTAGTGAAGCTGACTATTTCATTACCGGTCGTGATATGAGAAATCTGATAAGAATGGATTATGCTTCTAAATATGGCGTAGGCGTTATATCCGGTGCGGATGTGCCTATCCAATTATCCAGATTGGAGAACTTATGGGACAAAAACAAATTCTTATATTTCAATGGGACTCCATTGGAAAAGACGATGTAGTCGAAGGCTTTAAGAAATTAGGATTTGCTTGCGACATCCATTATATAGGTTCCGGAAAAGAAGCCAGAAAAGAAATAGATGAAGACGTAGTTCGAGCAAGGCTTTTAGGCAAGAACTACGCCTTTTCTTTTTCTACAAACTATTTTTACCCACTGGCTAAGGTTTGCAATGAAATTGGAGTTCCCTACCTATCATGGTCTTATGATTCGCCTATGAGAGTGGACCATGAAGAAGAGCTTTCAATGGATACTAATCATGTATTCTTTTTTGACAGTAAGGAAGCGGAATATTACAAGATAAATTATGGATGCCAAAACGTATACCATCTTCCGCTGGCGGTTAACGCAGATAGATTCGACAAGGTTTTATCCGGGGGAGCAGATCCAAAATATAAGGCAGATGTTTCTTTTGTGGGAAGGCTTTATGACAGCACTTTTTCCGAGGCTTTATCTCTTCTTGATGATTACAGAAGAGAATTCCTTTTGGGAATAACCGATGCGGCTCTTCGCACAAGAGATGCGGAGCATGTATACAGCATATGCAACCAAGGCTTTGTTGATTGGATAGACAACAAGGCATTTTGCGATGCAGTAAATGCGGATTTTGACGATGCTGCTTCAGAGGTAGACAGAACTGCATACAGGCTAGGAATACAGCTTTGCAAGTATTCAACCAATAAAGAACGTTTAATGCTTCTTTCAATGCTTGGGCCACACTTTGATGTAAAGCTTTATTCCGATACTTCAAGTGAATTTTTAAAGGATGTAAAAGAATGTGGTACTGTTGAGTATGAAGGGGAATCACCTTTCGTTTTTAAATATTCAAAAATTAATTTAAACAGCACATACTTAAGCATTCGCTCGGGAATACCGCTTAGGTGCCTTGATATTATGGGATGTGGCGGAGCACTGTTGAGCAATCGGCAAAAGGACTTTGAACTTGACTTTGAAGATAAAAAAAGCGTGCTTTTGTATAGCTCCATGGAAGAAGCTTTTGAGAAGAGTGAATATTACATAAACCATGATACTGAAAGAGAAAAGCTTGCAGAAGCAGGTAAAAGAATCGTGCGTGATAAATACTCTTATGAGTATAAGTTAAAAGAGATGCTTAGGTTAGCTAATTTGGAATATCTTTTAAAATAGGGAAAAAGAATGAATATAGTTTTGATTAGTAAAGAAATAAAACTATTTGAATATGTAGCAAATGCTTTAATGGATGAAGGGGCAAATGTCTATGCTATAGACCCTCCGGAAAAAACCGGTAATCGCTACCTTGAAGAGATACTTATGATAAAAAAAGAAGCGGGAGTAGACTTGCTTCTTTCCTTTGATTACTATCCAAACATTTCCCTCGCGGCAGGGGCTTTGGGCGTTAAATATGCTTGCATAGTTACAGAAGATTTCGATGAAAAGCTTTTTGATAAGTCTGTATTAAACGCATGGAACTATATTTTTGTTTCTGATTCAATGAAAGCTTCGAAACTTTTAAAACTTGGGCAAGTCAACGCATTTTTCTTACCTTTTCCATGTGCAGATTACGGCGAAAGAAAGATTTGCGCATTCACAAAGACTGATGAAAATACTAACGATGCGTTGTATAATATATTTAACGATTTATCGCAGAAAACCAAGGGTTATTTGGACGGATTTATGGCGGTAATGAGGCAGGATGGGAAGGTAAATACGATATTTAATAGTTTAAACGTCTTTGCAAGAAAAGAATTGGAAACTCTGGTTTCTTTTAACGAGGAAGCTTCTCTTGAATCTAAAGGAGACTACTTGGACAATGCTTTCCTTTTGCCTATACTCTCAGACCGTACCTATTCATTAATGAAAAACGTAATAATAAACGATGAAATAGATTTAGAAACTCTTGAAAAGGGCGGAATAGTTGTTTCCATACCTGAGAGAACAGCAGGAACCGGAGCATCTTTTAAAGAATGGCAGGCGATTTTTGAAGGAAAGTTTTTGATTGCATCTTCTGTGACTGATTTTAGTGTTTTGGGAGACTCAAAGCCTGTAACCTATGCTGACAGATTTGAGCTTATAAGGCAGATTAATTATTATCTTGAACACAAAAAAGAAAGAGAAGAATACGCTTCAAGGGTGAAAGAAGCGGCTCTTTCTTTAAACAATATAGAGACCTATTTAGGTTTCATAATCGAAAGGTTAAATAATGAATAAACCTTTAGTTTCGATTTGTATAATAACAAAAAATGAAGAAAAGCATATAGAAGATTGCCTTAAAGCCATTAGGAAAGCTGCGCCTGATGCGGAAGCGGTGGTGGTTGACACAGGGTCTGCCGATAGGACTGTTGAAATAGCAAAAGAGTACACAGATAAGGTTTTCTTCTTTGAATGGTGCGATGATTTTTCTAAGGCTAAAAATTTTGCGGCGGATAAAGCATCTTGTGACTATATTGTTTCAATAGATGCGGATGAATACATTGAAAAGATAGATTTAAAGCAAATCGCAGAGTTTTTAACCGAGCACCCAAATGCTACGGGAAATATAAAGCTTGCAAACTTAATGAATACGGATGAAGGCGTATCAAAGTACTTTATCGAAGTAACAAGAGTTTATGATAGGCGTCATGTTCATTTTGAAGACAGGATTCATGAGCAGCTAAGGCGTCTTGATAAAAAGAAATCTGAAGTAGCTCTTTTAAGCATAGAGGCTACCCATGTAGGGTATTTGATATCGGGAGAAGAGCTTCTTTTAAAGAATAAGAGAAATATAAAACTCCTTGAAAAGGAGTTAAATGATAATCAGGATGATCCTTATCTTTTGTTTCAATTGGGACAATCCTTACTCTCCATAGGAGAGGCAGAGAAAGCTTTTAATGCTTATTCAAAAGCATTGGATCAAAACCCGCCTTTTGATGCTCCTTACGTAGAGCCGCTGATTCTGGGATTCGGTGATGCAAGCCTTGCGGCGGAAAAGTTTAAAGAGGCCCTAAGACTTGAAGAATATTATGATGAAATGAACCATATAGGCGACTATATGTATACCCTCGGAAAAGCATATCTTATAAACGAGCGCGGCGAAGATGCCTTAATGGCATTTAAATTGGCGACAATGGCAAAGAAAGTTTACATGGAGGGTATGAATAATTACTATCCCCTAAATGCACTTTCGGTCGTATATGGAAATATAGGCGAAAAAAAACTAAGTAAACAGTACGAACAAGAAACCCTTAAATACAAAAAATGAAACGGAGACATTTATGGCTCAGAAAGTATCGGTTTGTATAATTGCAAAGAATGAAGAGAAGTACATAGAGACCTGCCTTCAGGCCTTACAGACATTTGATGTTGAAATCGTTGTTGTTGATACGGGCTCAACAGACAGAACCAAGGAAATTGCCGCAAAGTACACGGATTCTTTGTATGATTTTGAATGGATAGGAGATTTTTCAGCGGCCAGAAACTACGCCGCAAAAATGGCAAAGCACGACTATATTATTATGATTGACTGCGATGAGTTTGCGGAAAGAATCAGTATAAATGAGGTGTGTGACTATTTAAAGAAAAACCCGAATTGCTTAGGATGCCTTGTTCAAAAAAGTCTGGTAAGCGCTGGATCCGGTATGGCTAAGTTTAATGAAAATGTTGGAAGAATTTATGACAGACGCTTTGTTAAATATGTAAACAGAATTCATGAACAGCTCGATACAATTGATGGGAGAAAAGGGGTTTATCATGTTTTTGATGTTTCCGTTATGCATATGGGATATATGCTTTCTAAAGAAGATACATATAAAAAGAGCATGAGAAACATTGAGCTTTTGGAAAAACAGGCTGAAGAAATGCCAAACAGTGCATATACTTACTTTCAGCTTGGACAGTCTTATTATGTTATCAATGAAAAGGAAAAAGCATACGAAGCAAGAAAAAAGGCAATGGAATTAAATCCTCCGGAAAAAGAAGAATTTACATATCTGCTTCTTGCGGGGTTTGCAAGAAGTGCTCTTGACGCGGGAGATTATTCGGAGGCGCTTAAAATTGAAAAGTACTATGAACATGCAAGAGTGTGCGCCGACTACATGTTTAATTTGGGCCAAGTTTACTATGCAAACGGGAAGATAGAAGAAGCCCTTAAAACATTTGACCTTGCCACTAAATGTATCGATTGCCATGCGGACGGTATGAATACGTATTTTCCCTATAATGCTATGGCTCTTTTGTATGAAAAGCTTGGTGAAAATGAGAAAGCTACAGAATACAAAAGCATGGCAGAAGACGCTTTGAGAAAATCATTTAATTTAAACAAACCACAGTAGGAAACTAAAATGCAGAAGCCACAGAAAGCATATTTACTTAATCAACTGAATACTTTGAGTGAAAATCATGAGGTTATATGCGAATGCCTGGCTGAAAATGATTTAGAAAAGGTGCTTTCTACACTTGTATCCTGCCAGGAGAAGGCAATCGCGCTTGGTGAAGTTATAGAAAAGTTTGAGGGCGAAGATTGCCCTTTAATAAAGAAACTAGAGGCTTACTGCGAGCTGCTTTACAACATACACGTTTTAATTACCGACGGTGATGAATTAGATGCAACTCAAATAAAGGAGAAGCTGGCAAGCTCATATGAAGAATTAAAAACCGGCTTTGAAAATGATATTAAAGTAAAAAAGGAAGCGGTTTTTCTTCCTTACAAGGCATCCATGTGGGATGCTCTTGAATCAATTTGGAAAAAGT
>JAILCK010000347.1 GCA_024680435.1 Lachnospiraceae bacterium | reverse complement strand
GTTATTAAGTGCTTAAAGATGATAAAAGAAAAATATCCCGACCTTCAGGTTATTGTTGGTAACGTGGCCACAGGCGCAGCAACTAAGGCTTTGATTGAAGCAGGCGCCGATGCAATCAAGGTTGGTATCGGACCCGGTTCCATTTGTACCACACGTGTGGTTGCAGGTATCGGTGTTCCTCAGGTAACAGCAATCATGAACTGTTACGAAGTGGCAAAGAAGTACGGCATCCCGATTATCGCTGACGGCGGTATCAAGTATTCGGGCGAAGTGACAAAGGCTATCGCAGCAGGCGGTAACGTTTGTATGATGGGTTCAATGTTTGCAGGATGCGATGAGGCTCCCGGAGACTTTGAATTGTATCAGGGAAGAAAATACAAGGTATACAGAGGCATGGGCTCCATCGCAGCTATGGAAAACGGTTCAAAAGACAGATACTTCCAGGCAGATGCAAAGAAGCTTGTTCCCGAAGGCGTTGAAGGACGTGTGGCTTATAAGGGAAGCGTTGAAGATACAATCTTCCAGCTTATCGGCGGCCTTCGCTCAGGTATGGGTTACTGCGGATGCAGAACAATCGAAGAGCTTAAAGAAAACGGAAGATTCATTAAGATTTCGGCTGCTGCATTAAAAGAATCTCATCCTCATGACATTCATATCACAAAAGAAGCTCCAAACTATTCATCGGATGCTTTATAAAAGAATCATTAAAGGCGGAAAGAAACGGTTTCTTTCCGCTTTTTGTTTTACTATCTGTTAAGGACAATAGCCTAAAATGGCAGTATCCCTTATTGTGGTGAGATGCGTCTAAAAAATGGGAAATAAAGCTTAAAAAGCAATTGCTTACTAAATTAAGTCAATATAATTACGATACTTTCCTTGTAAATGAAAGTGTAGTTATGTTAATATAATCCTAAGGGGAAGATTAGAGGTAATTTGGTGGAGAATCTTAATAACTTAGGCGAAAATGACAATGTCACACAAGAAGTTATGCTGGATTTGATGATTGTAAGAAGAATGGCGCTTAGATACAGCAAAGTTGCCAATCTTTATTTGCTTGCCTATAATGCGCAGGGTGAAATCCTTTGCGAAATGACAGGTGATCCGGCTGAGAATAAAAAGCTTCTTGATTATATAGGACAGGACAGACTTGACGCTTTGTACACAAGAGTCGCTACAGACGATTTGGAGGTGCAGGCTACCGAAGACACCGCTGTGTCAAACATTAAGATAGCGGGGGCTTCTTTGCATGTTGACCATAAGCCTATTGTTACTTGGCTAATGATTGGCGTTATGTCGGATCCTGAGTTTGTAAGCGACCCCACAGCCGTAGTTCCTATGGAATTTTCAAGAGTCACCACATTTGAACAGTTCAATGACTCTGTTGATATAATTAGAGATGTAACCCAGCTTATCGTTTGCTCAAAGCTTTCCATGGCATCTGCGGAGGCAGAAAGCAGAAGGTCTAAATCTTCGGAAGAAGAGATAAGGATTTCAATGAAGCGTGTGGAAGCAATTTCCGCAGTGGTACAGCTTCTTGATTCAAACGATGCTATCGAAATCATTATGAATTCCATGCTAAAAATCGTGGGTGAATACTTAAATATCACAGGCGCTTTTGTGGCAAGAGTTAAGCGTGGCATGGAAAACTGCGACATTGCCGCTGAATGGTATAACACCGGAGTGGTTTCTTTCTTTGATAAGCAAAGAGGGCAAAAGAGGCTTCACTTTATGTACACGGAAAAGCCCCTTGTCTTTTCATACGATTCTGAAATTGACGAAGCCGACAAAGAGGTAATGGATAAGTTTAACGTATCCGCTCTTTGCGTTATCCCTGTTCAGATAGCAAACGGCGTCGCTATGTACGCTTGCTTCACCGATTCTAAAGAAAACAGAAGATGGACCACGGATGAAGTAAAGTTTTTATACGATTCAATGAAGGTGCTTCAAAGCATCATCACAAAGCGCATTCAGAAAAACTCTCTTGCAAGTTCCTATGCTTCCTTGGAAGCAATCTTAGATAACGTAGGAAGCGCTATTTACGTGCGAGACATCGAAACAGGTTCGCCCCTTTTTGCAAACAAAGTTTTAAAGAGCACCTTTGCAAAAGAGCTTGCGGACGGAACCTTGGATGAGCTTTTTGACTCTGCAATTGCAGTTAATTCACAAAGCGGAATCTACGAAGTAAATCACGTGGCAAGAAACCGTTGGTACGACCTTCACTACACCTATATTAACTGGGTGGATTCACGAAAGGTTTCTTTGTGCGCGGCATACGATGTTACGGATAAAAAGAACTATCAAAGAAGAATCGAGCAGCAGGCCTACACAGACTTTCTTACAGGCCTTTACAACCGTATGTGCTGTGAAAGAGACTTGGCAAAGCAAATCGATAGGGCAAAGAAAAACGGCACAAAGGGTGCTTTATTATATCTTGACCTTGATGACTTTAAGCACATTAACGACGGTCTTGGCCATCAATACGGGGATGTTTTGTTAAAAGCGATTTCTCACTCACTTCAAAGAGTTGAGGGAATTCAGAATACATGTTACAGAATGGGCGGTGACGAGTTTGTCATTATCGTGCCTCCCGAAAGCTATGAGACATTTGAAAAGATTGTAAGTCAGATTCAGGATATTTTTGCAAAGCCTTGGTATTTAAAGGATGCGGATTATTACTGCACCATGAGTATGGGTGTGGTGGAATTTCCGGACCTTGGAGAAAACGTGCAAGAGCTTATTAAAAAAGCGGACATTGCAATGTACGATGCCAAGAAGAGCGGTAAAAACCGTGTGGCAAAATATTCTGACAAGATTGTTTCTTCTTCCAATGAACGTCTTGACATGGAAAAGAACATGCGTGACGCCATGACGGAAGGATATAAAGAATTTGAAGTATACTATCAGCCCATCGTTGATGTTACAAAGGATAACAGATGCGCGGGAGCAGAGGCTTTGATTAGATGGAATTCAGACGAGCTTGGATTTATAGCCCCCGGCGAATTTATTCCTTTGGCTGAGTACTTGGGACTTATTAATCCCATCGGAAATTATGTGTTAAGGCAGGCTTGCGAAGAATGCCACAGATGGAACTTGAGCGGACATCCCGATTATAAGGTAAACGTTAACTTATCTGTGGTACAGCTTCTTCAGTCAGACATTGTTGAAATTGTTGAAGATACTTTAAAGGATACGGGACTTGAGCCTAAGAACCTTACTTTGGAAGTAACGGAAAGCCTTGCCATAAATGACATGGAGCGAATGAAGACAATCCTTAGTAAGATTAAAGAGCTTGGGGTTAAGATTGCCCTTGATGACTTTGGAACCGGTTATTCATCCCTTAATCACATCAGAGAGATTCCTTTCGATGTTATCAAAGTGGACCAAAGCTTTGTTAAGGACCTTGCGGAAGACGATTACTCACGTTCATTCGTAAAGATGGTTGCGGAGCTTGCTCAGACCATCGGCGTGCATGTCTGCGTTGAAGGTATTGAAACAGAAAAGCAGTATGACGCTCTTACGGATATGAAGATAAAGTACATTCAGGGCTACTACTTCGATATGGCTTTATCGAAAGATGATTTCGAAGAAAAGTACGTGGCAAAGAAACGCAGAAGCGCAAAAACTGTACAGAAATAAAAAAATGTGTTAAAATACCTTGTTTGAAGAGAGAAAACGATTATTTATAGCGTGTTTGCATAGTTTTAACGGAGGTAATGATGCAAGAAGGTTTATTATCCGGACTTGAATCTTTCGGACTTGGCGGTCTTGAAGGAATGAGTCTTTTTGAAGATGAGAAGAAAAAGGAACAGGCAAAAGCAGTAGTTGAGCTTACAGAAAAAGACTTTTTGCTTGATAAGTCAATGACTTGCCCTGTATGCGATGCAGAGTTTAAAGCCCGTATGGTTAAGGGTGGTAAGGCAAAGCTTGTGGGACAGGACCTTGATTTAAGACCTAAATATAAAGAACTTGATATCACAAAGTATGACGTTGTTATGTGTCCTCAGTGCGGATACACAGCACTTCAGAGATACTTCCCCAACACATTGGAAGTTCAAAGAAAACGTATCAGAGAAAAAATCTGTGCTAACTTTAAGCCTCAGAAGAATTTCCCTGAAACATATACATACGATGAAGCAATCGAAAGATACAAGATGGCACTTGTAAACGCTATCGTAAAAGGCGCTAAGGCAAGTGAAAAGGCGTATATTTGTCTTAAGTCTTCATGGGTGGTAAGAGGTAAGGCAGAAGAACTTGGCGAAGGACATGCAGACTACGCAAAGACAAAAGCTATGGAAGCTGAATTTACAAAGAATGCTTTCGAAGGCTTTATGGCAGCAGTACAGAGCGAAAACTTCCCTATGTGTGGAATGGATGAAGGCGCCATCAACTACCTTTTGGCAGTTCTTGGTTACAAGACAGATCACCTTGATATCTCACAGAAGATGATTGCCACCATCTTACAGTCATCCACAGCAAATCCTCGTATGAAGGATAAGGCAAGAGACTTAAAAGAAATGGTTGTGGCAAAAATTAAAGCTAAAGGTTGACAAGCCATTAAAAATCTAATAACCTAAATGCAGGTCTATATGACTGACGGAAGTGGAATTGACCACAGGAAGTATAGATGACGATAAGCCGACCGTCTGGGCAAGAACGCTCAGACTGTCGGCTTTAATAATACAAAAAATTAGGAGGCACATATGAAAAGCTTTGAACTTTCAAACTTACTTAAGACCAACGAGTATCCGGGAAGAGGAATCGCTATCGGCCGTTCCGAAGACGGAAGACATGCCGTTATCGCTTACTTCATTATGGGAAGAAGCGTAAACTCACGTAACCGTGTGTTTGTTGAAGACGGAGAGGGAATCAGAACAGAAGCCTTCGATCCTTCAAAGATGTCAGACCCTTCTTTGATTATTTACTCTCCCGTAAGAGTGTTTGGCTCACACACAATCGTAACTAACGGTGACCAGACAGATACAATCTATGATGGCTTAAGAGCGGGAAAGAGCTTTGAAACATCTTTGCGTTCAAGAAAGTTTGAGCCTGATGAACCAAACTTCACACCAAGAATTTCAGGTATTTTGCACTTTGAAAACAACAGCTTCTCATATGAACTTAACATATTAAAATCAAACTTCGGTGACCCCACCGCATGTAATCGTTACAACTTCTTTTACGATGTTCCAAGAATCGGTGAAGGAAGATTTATCCACACCTACATGAGAGATGATTCACCCTTACCTTCTTTTGAAGGCGAACCCGAAGTGTTCACTTTAAAGGGTGACATCGACACATTCACAAAGAATGTTTGGGAAAGCTTAAATCATGAAAACAAGGTTTCTTTGTTTGTAAGATACGTCGATTTAGAGACAGGCAAATGGGAAACAAGAATCGTAAACAAAAACGAAAAGTAAGTGAGGATAAACATGAGCGAAATTCAATTAAAATACGGATGTAACCCCAATCAGAAACCTTCTAGAATATACATGGAAGATGGTTCCGAGCTTCCCGTTACAGTATTAAACGGACGCCCCGGATACATTAACTTCCTTGATGCTTTAAACGGATGGCAGCTTGTAAAGGAATTAAAGAAAGCAACAGGCCTTCCCGCAGCAACTTCTTTTAAGCACGTATCTCCCGCAGGTGCTGCTGTAGGTCTTAAGTTAGATGATACACTTGCTAAAATCTACTGGGTAGATGACCTTGGAGAATTAACTCCCCTTGCATCAGCTTATGCAAGAGCAAGAGGCGCAGACAGAATGTCATCCTTCGGTGACTTCATTGCACTTTCCGATGAATGCGATGCCTGCACCGCAAAGCTTATTAAAAGAGAAGTTTCAGACGGTGTTATCGCTCCTTCTTATACAGATGAAGCTTTAGAAATCTTAAAGCAAAAGAAAAACGGAAATTATAACGTAATTAAGATAGATGAATCTTACGTTCCGAAGGAAATCGAAAGAAAAGAAGTTTTTGGTGTGACTTTCGAGCAGGGAAGAAATGAATTAAACATTTCTGACGACCTTTTTTCAAACATCGTAACAAAGAACAAAGACCTTCCCAAGGAAGCAATCATTGATTTAAAAATCGCAATGATCACATTAAAATACACTCAGTCAAACTCAGTCTGCTACGTAAAGGGCGGTCAGGCCATCGGTATCGGCGCAGGCCAGCAGTCGCGTATTCACTGCACCCGCTTAGCAGGCCAGAAGGCTGACAACTGGTTCCTTCGTCAGTGCCCCAAGGTTTTAAATCTTGATTTCTTAGACAACCTTGGACGTGCCGACAGAGACAATGCAATCGATGTTTACATCGGCGACGAATACGAAGATGTTTTGAGAGATGGCGAATGGCAGAAGCGCTTTAAGACAAAGCCCGAAGTCTTCACCCGCGAAGAAAAGAAGGAATGGCTTTCTAAGAACCAAGACGTAACCCTTGGCTCTGACGCTTTCTTCCCCTTCTCAGACAACATTGAGCGCGCCTACAAGAGCGGCGTAAAGTACATCGCAGAGCCAGGCGGCTCCGTTCGTGATGACCTCGTCATTGAATGTGCCGACAAGTACAACATGGTCATGGCCTTCACAGGTATCCGCCTCTTCCACCACTAAAGGACCTTATGGCCCGAATTCATATATTGTTTTTCGACCCGGCCTTAAGGGCCGGGTTCTTTTTTGCCCTCGGGGGGGCGCCGGTGGCCCGATATAGTTTTCAACGAGAGTGCCTAGAGCCATACATTTCTTTTTCGACACGCTCTCGCTCGGCCTTCGCACCAGCGGTCGCAGGCAACCTGCCTGCTGACTAAACTCGCCGTTCCTTACAGTCCGGCTCGTTAAGTCCCGGGGCTCAGGAGGGTCTCAAAAGTAATATATGACTCTCTCACTCTCGGGGAAGGTTAAGGATCTGGCCACCGGCGCTCCCCCGAGGTCATTTAAGCAATCTTAATAATTCTTTCCTTTATCATAATAAACTGGCCACAGTTTCTTTCAATTTGTTTGCTAAGATGATTACAGCTAAAGAGAAAGAGGGTGGAAGAATGAAACTTGGTATTTTGTCTGACATTCATGGAAACTATGAGGCGCTCAAAGCATGCCTTGATTATATGGAGAAAGAGAAAGTTGACAGGTACATTTTTCTTGGAGACTATGTTGGAGAATTTCCGAATCCGGAATTAACCTTTGGGTTGATTCATGGATTAATGAATAGGAAGAAATGCTATGTGTTAAAGGGAAATAAGGAAGAATATATTGAAAGAGGCCTTGGCGCAAATCATCCCGAATGGGATTCATATACAAGTATTGTGGGGATGCTTAGATATGCATACGACCATGTTACGGGGCGGGACAGAGACTTTATTAAAAGTCTCCCCATAACCGACGTGGTAAAGATTGAAGGAATGCCTTCCATAAGGATTTGCCATGGAGCGCCTTGGAAGTCAAACGTTCATTTTGATAAAGTAACGGATGAAGAAGTGGCGTCTATTGAAGAAGATGTTATTATCTTTGGACATACTCATGAGCAGTATGCTAAAAACAGATGCGGAAAAACAATCTATAACCCCGGTGCGGTGGGGCTTAACTTAAACAGTGACCCTGTGGGATGCTGCATGATCCTTCATGCGGAGTATGGCACCTGGAGACCGGAGTTTTTGGAAATTGAGTATAACGTTCAAAAAGAAATCGATGCCATGGAAAGAGATAATCTTTTCTCAATCGCACCGTATTGGAGCATTGTAACCCTTGATATTTTAAAGGGCGGTGGAGTGTGGCACGGAAGCGTGCTTGAATACGCCATGCGTTTGTGTAAAAATGAAACGGGCGAGTGCGAATGGCCAAAGATTCCTGAAAAATATATGCAAAAGGCCGTATCTGACCTTGTATTCTTAGACTAGGAGAATTCGTGGGCGCCTTCGGCGCCCTGTGTCTTTTGATTGGTGATTGCATACAATCCCGAATCGTGCCTTTACATATAAGAAACAAGAAAAGGTCTATTCTATATGCTTAATTTGGGGTAGACTTAGATTTTCCGTAGTTTAATTCATATAAAAAGATAGAAATGAACAAAATTATATGCCCATTTTTGGCATGACATCGGCTACACGCATATAAAACCTGTAACTAAGGCATGTTTTATATGTCTTTTTTAGAGTGTTGGCGCTGAAAACACATATAAAAAGAAAGAAAACGACTCAATTTATATGCATACTTTGAACTAAGGGGCTGTAAAATGGCATATAAAAAGCAAGAAGGCGGTCCATATTATATGCTTTTCTGCGATCAAAGCCTGATTTTTCAAGGGTAGAAGCATATAAAAGAGGAAAAAAAGTCTAAGCTATATGCTTTATGTAGGTCGCAGCGAGATTTTCGGACTTGGGCCAGATAAAAGAGCAAAAAGAAAACAATATGAAAGGTAAAAAAGATGATAACTTATCATGAAGAAGTTCCCGATGTGGAAACATATTTTGAATTAAGAAAGGCTGTAGACTGGGCAGTATTTTCAGAAGAGCAGGCAAAGAAAGCTTTAGACCGAGCTGTATTTGCCATTATTGCAAAAGACGGTGATAAGCCTGTAGCCATGGGCCGTGTGATTGGTGACGGAATGTACTATAGAATCTGTGACGTAGTAGTGCGTCCTGAATACCAGGGACAGAAAATCGGTGCCACACTGCTTGATAAACTAGTAAATCTTTGCATAAAGGATGCACCTGAAAATTCGCGAATAAGCGTAGATTTGATAGCTGCCAAAGGAAAAGCCCCTTTCTATTTAAAGCAAGGCTTTACAGCTCTTCCTAACGACGAGTGTGGACCTGCATTAAGGAAAGTATTCTATTTCTAAATCATTGCAATAACATTACAAATGCAATATAATGTAATAAAATAGTAATGAGGAGGGAACGTAATGGCAAGCACAATTCAAGTTCGAGTTGACGATGACTTGAAAATAAAATCCGATAATTTGTTCAAAGATTTAGGAACTGACACGACGACTGCTATTAGAATGTTCTTAACGCAAGCCGTCGCTGTTAATGGTTTCCCGTTTGAAATAAAGAGAAAAGCTGAGAATCCATATGCACCATTATCAGAGGAGAATTTTTTGCAGAAGCTGGAAGAGTCAAGATATCATGCCGGTTTGGGAATGGTTAGAGAAGCGGATGATGTGATATCTGATATGAGGGACAAATATGGACTATAAGGTGGTGCTTACATCAGACGCCGAAGCAGGTTTAGAAATAATTATTCATGAATTGCAGGATTATGAGAATAAGATGAAATAAAAAACGGATGCGAGAGCATCCGTTTTAGTTTATTTAAGAAGTGATTCGGTTAAATTAATGTATTTGATATTTTCTTTGTAATTCATTTCGGCATTGAATGAACCATCGTATAAGGAGGATTCCATGATGCCGTTTATGGTGAAGGTAAGCATCTTCATGTACTCTGAAAAGTTCTTTTTAGACTTAACTGATTCATCCGCCTTTTGAAGAATGGTTGCTTCATTGGAAGCAAGCTGTGCCTTGGCGGTTTCAACTGCCAAAACGGCCTCCGTTATGTCTTCTTTTTTACAGGTATTTAAAAACATAAACATGTAGGGATAGCTTTTTAAAACCTGCATTTTTGCAGCTTCCATCTGGCGTAAAATCTCAAAATAAGAAGTCTCGTTAGGGTCGATTGCGCTTGATAATTCCAAAGAAATAAAGCGCACGGAATAATCGTAAATAAAAGAATAAACGCCTATTTTTGAATCAAAATAATGGAATAAAAGGCCTTTGGATATGTGAGCTTCCTTAACGATATCGTCGGTACTTGCGTGAGAGTATCCGTTAAGAGCGAATATCTTTAAAGCCGCATTTACCATGCGGTCCTGTTTTTCCTGTTTTAAATCAAAAAATTTAGCGTTCATACGTAACCCCTGTAAATTATTGACTTATTCAGTCGCTTTTTAAGCGTACCATAGTTTCTTAAAACCTTCAAGAAGTGTTTACAGAAATTTAAAGTAATAAAGTATTTAAAAATGACGAAATGTTGGTATAATCATATGTAGACGCACTTAACCGAAAGGAGAAGGATTATGGCAAAAAAAGGAAGCGGATTAGCAAAACTATTGATTATCGGCGCTGCAGCTGCAGGTGCTTATTACTATTTTAAAAAGAAAAATTCAGAGATCCCCGCTAACATGGAGGATGATGACGATTTAGATAATTTCTATGAGGATGAACCTGTTAAGCCCGAAAAGAGCAAACGCTCTTATGTTTCTTTGGACTTTAACACTGTTGAAAAGAAGGTAACGGATGCCGTAAATAAGTTTGCGGGAAGCGCTGAGCAGGCTGCAAACACAATCGGTGAAAAGTTAAAGACCACTGCCGGAAAGGTAGAAGAGTTCTTTGATGACAGAAAGGCTGATGCTGAAGAATTTGCAGAAGAGGCGGCTGAATCCATCAAGGAAAAGTTTTCCGAAAACTCCGAAGATGACTACGTAGAAAACAACGATCAGGAGTAGCTTGCATTGAAAGAAAAGCTTTACACCATACCGCTTAACGATGCGGTAAATGCGAATGATGAGTGCCCCTTTTGTTATATAGAAAGAAACGTGGAGAACGATTTACTCGATTACGTTCTTGGCTCCGCGGCTTCTTATATGGAGGCAGACACAAGAGAGCTTACAGATAAGTTTGGATTCTG
>JAILCK010000337.1 GCA_024680435.1 Lachnospiraceae bacterium | reverse complement strand
ATCCTCTTTTGCTATCACCCACTGCTTGCCTATCTTCTCACCCTTTATCACGCCGTTTATAAGCATTCTACGCACATTTCCTACGTCTTTCCCGGTTAGATTGGCATATTCAGTGACAGTGTAATACTTATCCATCCATCTACCTCTCCTCTTACTCTTTAAGCAAACATTACCACGGTTACGTGTAAATGTCAATCCTATTTGAAGCAATTAAGAAGGGACATTCCGATACGGAATATCCCTTTGTGTTTATACTGTATATCTGATTGTCTTAATGGTGTGAGGTTCCATTGTCATTTCAAAAAGTTCCGTGCCTTCTTTAATCTTCAAAGAAAGCTCTTCGTCGGTCTTGTTCATTACGATTTCGACTCTTTCACCATCGGGGTTAATGTAGGCTAAGGTTTCAAGCTTATCTGTGTAAGATGTTGCCACCACCTGCTTAGCGCCGGGCTTTAAGAATCTTGAAAAATGACCTATGTAGTAAAAAGAAATCTTTCTTTCATAGTCATCTTTGTCTTTAAGCTTCATTAAAGGCGCATCGCAGTAATTGCCTACGTGATTGGGGCCGCCCATATGGTCAAGCAAAAGGTTCCAATCAATAATTGCACTGATGCCGCCCTTTAAATTTCCAAGCATCTGATGTCCGTATATTTCGGCCTTTGAAACTTCGGATGCTCCCGCAAGCCTATAGTACTCAACGCATCCTTCCGTAAAGAAAATTTCCTTATCGGGATATTTTCTTCTTATCAAAGAAAGTGCATCGAAGTGGTCACCCGAGTACCAATGTACCGCGCATCCCGACACATATTCACTGCTTTCTTTTTCAGAAAGAATGTCTCTTATACGGTCAAATGCTTTTTCTTTATTGTGATCCCATACAAAAATCTTTGTTTCTTCAAGGATTCCCGCTCTTTTGAATGTGGGGCCCAAATGCTTGTTTATAAAATTCGCTTCATCCTTTGTTTCATAGATGCATGAATCCCAGGTCTGAGTGGCCATGGGCTCGTTTTGTATTGTGGTATAAGAGATTTTATAACCTCTCTTTTTATACTCGTTAATAAACTTTACAAAGTACTCTGCCCAGAGACCCGCATATTCTTCTTTAAGCTTTCCTCCATGGTTCATTTCCCCGTTTGTCTTCATAAAAGGCGGAGGAGACCAGGGGGCCATAATAAGCTCCGGCTGCTTTCCAAGCTTCTTTGAAGCATCATTGAGCATTGGAATTATTTCTTTATCATCGTGGGAAATATCGAAGGTTTTAAGCTCAGTATCCCCTTCTTCAATGTATGTATAATTGCCCAAAGAAAAATCGCAGCTGTTCATGTGGATTCGGCCCATATTGTATCTTAAGCCCGATTCACCATAAAGGTCTTCAATAAGCCTTTCCCTTACACCTTCACTTAACTCAAAGTACGTGTGAGCCGCCGCCTCCGTAAAGGCACCGCCAAACCCCTTTATCACATTTCCGGTTTCTTCCGGGTAAATAACGGAAAGCATTGATTCTTCCGGAAGCTCCATACTTTCCACGGTAGATTCCTGCCAGAATATTCCTTTCCCGGGGTTTGTATATGAAATTTTAATGTTTTTCATGTTCTAATCCTTTGCTATTGTTGAACCGCGCGGGATTATCCTTCCATTTATGGTGATTACTTTTCCGTGTTCACCTCTTATGAGGTTTGTAAGTTCTTCCACCGCAATAATACCTTGTCTTTCAAAGTTTGTTCTTATTGTGGTGACAGACGGGCTCATGAGCCTTGTCATCTCTATGTCATCGCATCCCATAACGCTTACGTCTTTGGGGACATTCACCCCACCGTCTTTAAGCGCTGCCATTACGCCGATTGCACTTAAGTCGTTTGCCGCAAAAATAGCGTCGGGTAAGGGCTTTCCTGTTTCTAAGAATGCCGTAACCGAGTTATAGGCTGCCTCTCTTTCAAATTCACCTTTAAGGATATAATCTTTTTCTAATGTTATCCCTGCGTTTCTGAGCGCCTCTTTAAATCCTTTTTCACGCTCAATTCCATCGTAGTTTCCTGTTTCACCCTGTATAAGCATGAATCTTTTATGTCCAAGCTCCATTAAAAAGCTTGCGGCTTTTTCTCCGCCGTTATAAGAATCAAACACTACACTGGATGACATTTCGCTTTCGCTGATTCTGTCTATATATACTGTGGGAATCCCTTTTTCTTCAAGGATTCTCGCTTCGTGTTCACCTATTGCCGAGTTTAAGACGATTGCGCCGTCCACTCTTCGGCCTAAAATATTTGTCATAATGTGGTTGGAATCAGAGCTTAAGAAAATTTCAAGCTCGTAGTTTTTTTCTTTGCATGCATGATAAATGGAATCGGAAAGTTCGCCGTAGTAAGGACCTCTGATTGCTCCAAGAAACAACCCAAGCACGCCTGTAGCCTGTGCCTTAAGGTTTCTTCCGTTTAAGTCGGGAGTGTAGTTAAGCTTTCTTGCAGCTTCCAACACTCTTTTCTTGGTTTCAGGATTTATGACATTAACGTTATTCAAGGCAAAAGAAACCGTTGAGATTGATACTCCCGCTTCTTTAGCCACATCTTTAATTGTTACTTTTCCGCTTCTTTTAATAGTCAACTTTATTCCATCTCCACATTTTTTACACCGAAGGGTTAGGGATGCCTAACCCTCCGATGAATATAATATCAAATCTTTGTAAGTTTAAACAAGAGTTTAGTTGTATCCGTACTCATCACAGTATGCTTTCCACTGCTTTGTGTACTCTTCACGGCACTTATCGATGCCTGCTTCTT
>JAILCK010000336.1 GCA_024680435.1 Lachnospiraceae bacterium | reverse complement strand
ATCCTCTTTTGCTATCACCCACTGCTTGCCTATCTTCTCACCCTTTATCACGCCGTTTATAAGCATTCTACGCACATTTCCTACGTCTTTCCCGGTTAGATTGGCATATTCAGTGACAGTGTAATACTTATCCATCCATCTCCCTCTCATCTTACTCTTTAAGCAAACATTACCACGGTTGCGTGTAAATGTCAATCCTGTTTGAAGCAATTAAGAAGGGACATTCCGAATCGGAATATCCCTTTTACTTTTACACTCTGTATCTTACTGTTTTAATGGTGTGAGGCTCCATTATCATGGCAAAAAGTTCTTTGCCTTCTTTTAGCTTTACAGGAAGCTCTTCATCCGTTTTGTTTAAGACAATTGCCACTCTTTCTCCGTCAGGATTAATGTAGGCTAATGTTTCAAGCTTATCGGTATAAGAAGTTGCCACCACCTGCTTAGCGCCGGGCTTTAAGAATCTTGAAAAATGACCTATGTAGTAAAAAGAAACCTTTCTTTCATAGTCATCTTCATCTTTAATCTTCATTATGGGAGCATCGCAATAGTTGCCCACATGATTTGGGCCTCCCATATGGTCAAGCAAAAGGTTCCAGTCTAAGATGGCACTTATGCCGCCCTTTAAGTTTCCAAGCATTTGATGAGCATACATTTCAGCTTTCGAAACCTCTGAAGCTCCCGCAAGCTTATAGTATTCAACGCATCCTTCCGTAAAGAAAATCTCTTTATCGGGGTATTTTCTTCTTATCAAAGAAAGTGCATCAAAGTGGTCTCCTGAATACCAATGCACAGCGCATCCCGAAACATATTCGTTGCTTTCTTTTTCTGAAAGAATGTCTCTAATTCGGTCATATGCTTTTTCTTTGTTGTGGTCCCACACAAAGATTTTTGTTTCATCAAGGATTCCTGCCTTTTTAAAGGTGGGGCCCAAATGCTTATTTATAAAATTCGCTTCATCCTTTGTTTCATAGATGCATGAATCCCAGGTCTGTGTAGCCATGGGCTCATTCTGGATGGTGGTATAAGAGATTTTATAACCTCTCTTTTTATACTCGTTAATAAACTTTACAAAATACTCTGCCCAAAGATCTGCATATTCTTCTTTAAGCTTTCCGCCATGGTTCATTTCACCGTTTGTTTTCATAAACGGCGGGGGAGACCAGGGCGCCATAATAAGCTCGGGCTGCTTTCCAAGTTTCTTTGAAGCCGCATCGATCATGGGAATAATTTCTTTATCATCGTGGGAAATATCGAAGGTTTTAAGCTCTGTATCCCCTTCTTCAATGTATGTATAATTTCCCAAAGAAAAATCGCAGCTGTTCATGTGGATTCGGCCCATGTTGTACCTTAAGCCCGATTCACCATAAAGGTCTTCAATAAGCTTTTCTCGCACATCTTCACTTAGCTCAAAGTATGTGTGGGCCGCCGCCTCCGTAAAGGCTCCGCCAAACCCCTTTATCACGTTTCCTGTTTCTTCCGGGTAAATAACAGAAAGCTTAGATTCTTCAGGAAGGTCCATGCTGTCCATGGTTGATTCCTGCCAGAAAATATGCTTTCCGGGGTTTGTATATGCAATTTTTATGTTTTTCATATTCTAATCCTTTGCTATTGTTGAACCGCGCGGGATTATCCTTCCGTTTATGGTGATTACTTTACCGTGTTCACCTCTTATGAGGTTTGTAAGCTCTTCCACCGCAATAATACCTTGTCTTTCAAAGTTTGTTCTTATTGTGGTGACAGACGGGCTCATTAGCCTTGTCATTTCTATATCATCGCATCCCATAACGCTTACGTCTTTGGGGACATTCACCCCACCGTCTTTAAGCGCCGCCATTACACCGATGGCACTTAAGTCGTTTGCCGCAAAAATAGCGTCGGGTAATGGCTTTCCTGTTTCTAAGAATGCCGTAACCGAGTTATAGGCTGCCTCTCTTTCAAATTCACCTTTAAGGATATAATCTTTTTCTAATGTTATCCCTGCGTTTCTGAGCGCGTCTTTAAATCCTTTTTCACGCTCAATTCCATCGTAGTTTCCTGTTTCACCCTGTATAAGCATGAATCTTTTATGTCCAAGCTCCATAAGAAAGCTTGCGGCTTTTTCTCCGCCGTTATAAGAATCAAACACTACACTGGATGACATTTCGCTTTCGCTGATTCTGTCTATATATACTGTGGGAATCCCTTTTTCTTCAAGGATTCTTGCTTCATTTTCACCTATTGCCGAATTAAGCACGATTGCTCCGTCTACTCTTCGGCCTAAAATATTTGTCATTATGTGGTTGGAATCAGAGCTTAAGAAAATTTCAAGCTCGTAGTTTTTTTCTTTGCATGCATGATAAATAGAATCGGAAAGTTCGCCGTAGTAAGGACCTCTGATTGCTCCAAGAAACAGCCCAAGCACCCCTGTAGCCTGTGCTTTTAGGTTTCTTCCGTTTAAGTCGGGAGTGTAGTTTAGCTTTCTTGCAGCTTCTAACACTCTTTTCTTTGTTTCTGGATTTATGACATCAACGTTATTAAGTGCAAAAGACACTGTTGAAATCGATACTCCCGCTTCTTTAGCCACATCTTTAATTGTTACTTTTCCGCTTCTTTTAATAGTCAATTTTATTCCGTCTCCACATTTTTATACACCGAAGGGTTAGGAGTGCCTAACCCTCCGATGAATATAATATCAAATCTTTACAAGTTGATACAAGAGTTTAATTGTATCCGTACTCATCGCAGTAAGCTTTCCACTGCTTTGTGTACTCTTCACGGCACTTATCGATGCCTGCTTCTTTCATCTTGCTTCTGAATTCTTCAACTGCCGCATCAACGTCTGTTACAAGACCTGCTTCAAGGGGAGCTAAATACTGGCTCATTACGTTACTTACTGCAGCTCTTTCTGCTGAGTAGCTTTCAAAGTTTTCTGAGAATCCGTCAAAAATGTTAACATTGGGGAACTTTGTCTTTGCGCCAAGCTTTTCGTAAGCATCAAACATCTTCTGAAGTTCAACGTCTGTTGCCTGAGGAAGCTTTGTTTCGCCGTTTCTTAAGTTCCATGTGTTAAATCCTTCGTAAGGGAAGGTTGATGATTCGCCGGCTTCATCTGCAAGGTTGTGATAAATTCCGTCTACAACATCGTAGTGCTCGCCCTTGATACCGTACTGGATCAAAGCGTTCATTTCATCGTCGCAAAGAAGAGTTTCAAGAACAAGAAGTGCTCTCTCGGGATCCTTACAACCGTTTACGATAGCTGTACCGTTCTGGGTTGCATGTCCGGGATAAATAACACCGTTTGTTTCACCATAAGCCACGTATGCACTCTTCCAGTCGTCATGTCCGCCATTTTTAAATTCCATAATTGCAGTGATCTGTTTGTTGGGGTTTTGGCCTGCAACTTCAGCAACACAAAGACCATTTGCATAAGATTCGGAATTATTTGTATCTGAAAGAGCACTCTTGCTCCAGAAACCTTCGTCTGCCCATCTCTTTAACATCTTCATATCATCTACGAAGTCGTCTGAATACCAGTAATCGTATACATCAGATGGGGTGTCATAGTTTGCTGCAAGTCCATAGTAAAGACCGTTCTGTGTAACCCAGTTGTACTTAAAGTTAAGCGCCCAAGCTGCATCGAATCCTGTCTGGAATCCCTGGCTTTCTTCTGTTGTTGCTGTAAGCAAGCCCTGGCTTGGATCGTTTTCTTTGATTCCCATAAGGTAAGCTTCAAGGTTCTCAAGTGAGTTGGGAACGGGAAGGTTGTATTTTTCTCTTAAGTCTTCTCTGTACTTAACACCTGCGCTTACATATTCAGCCCATGTGTTGGGAACTGCGTAAATCTTTCCGTCTACTCTGCACATATTTAAAGCGTTTTCGCCAACGGTTTCTTTTAATGTGGGAGCAACTGTATCAAGAAGATCGTCAAGCTCTACAAATGCACCGCTTGAAGCAAGCTGACCGTAGTTAAGCCAGTTAGCGATATAGATTAAGTCAGCGCTCTGAGCTGTGATTTCGTTTGCGTATTTTTGCTGGAACTCTGTCCATGTTGAAAACTGCATATCGATTGTTGCGTTGCACTTTTCAAGTAATTTTTCATTGATTGCTGCTTCAACCTTTTCTTCGTCCTTGGGAGCATCGCCCATTACGTAGAATACAAGGTCTACCTGCTTAGAAAGGTCTAATGTTGTTGCCTCTTTTGTTTCTTCGGGCGCCTGTTCTTCAGCTACGGGAATTTCTCCTACGCCTTCAGCTTCAAGCTGATCTGCTGCTGTCTTTGCTGTGTTGCTTCCGCATCCTGACAAAAGTGTCGCTACCATGGAAGCTGCAAGAAACATGCTTAAAACTTTCTTTTTCATTTGTAATCCTCCTACTTGTTTATAAGTCCCTTATCCTTTAACCGCGCCAACGGTAATTCCCGATACGAAGTACCTTTGGACGAAAGGATAAAATAACAACACCGGTCCTGTAGCAACCACAGCCATGGCTAACTTTACGGATTCCGTAGGCAAGTCTGCAGTTTTCATGCTTACGTTTGATGCCATCTGCTTCATTGCGGTTGTGGCATTTAACAAATCGTAAAGATAAAATTGTAATTGCCAGGTCGATGAGTTAGTGCTAAACATTGATGACCTGTACCAGTCGTTCCAATAGCCAAGGGCTAAGAAAAGTCCGACTGTGGCAAGTCCGGGTTTTAATACGGGAAGCACGATTTTAAAGAAAATCGTAAAGTGTCCCGCTCCGTCAATTTTTGCCGATTCCGTAATGGCATCGGGCACGGCTCCCACTATGAAGGTTCTCATTAAGATAACAAGAAAGGGGCTCATAAGTGCCGGGAACCATATTGCAAGAGTGTGTCCTTTTAAGTTAAGGACGTTTGCATACATTAAGTACCAGGGAATCATTCCTCCGCCGAAAATACTTGTAAAGTAAATGAGGAAAGAAACCGTATTTCTGTACTTAAATTCTTTTCTTGATATTACGTATCCTGTTAAAGTAATCATCATAAGGCCTAGGAATGTACCGATTCCTGTATAGTAAAAGTTCATTTTGTAGGCCTGAATGATGTCTTTTGGTGATCTAAAAATCGTCTGATAAGCTGCCGTTGTAAAGTTCTTTGGAAGCAGGCTATAACCCTTTGTAATGATGGTTGCATTGTCTGTAAAAGAACCTGAAACAATGACTATAAAGGGAAGCACGCATATGATTGATCCGATTGTAAGAAGCACATATGCAAAAGCGCTTAAAGTCTTATTTGCAGCCGATTGTTTTATCTTGTTTTGCATTTTCCTTCTCCTTTCCTTAGAACAATGCGTATTCCGGGTTCTTTCTTTTAACAAGGAAGTTAACCAGTACAATAATTAAGAATCCGAAAATCGACTGATATAAGCCGGCCGCAGTTCCAAGTCCGATGGATAAAGGCTGCGTGGTGGTGATTCTGTATACGTAGGTATCAAAGATATCCGTTGCGTTAAACAAAACACCGTTGTTTCCCACAAGCTGATAGAAAAGCTCGAACTGGCCTTTCATAATGCTTCCAAGTGCATACAGAAGCAAGATTATGAATGTGGGCTTTATGTGAGGTAAGGTGATGTAGAAAATCTGCTGAAAATCATTGGCTCCATCCACCTTTGCCGCTTCATAAATTTCATTGTCAATTCCCATGATGGTGGCAAGATACACCACCATTCCGTACCCTATGTTCTTCCAAAGATAGAAGAATGTGATAAGGAAGGGCCAGTAGGAAGGGGTGTTGTAAAAGTCGATTCTTTCCGCTCCCGACTGAGTCACAAAGTTATTAATAAGTCCGTACTGATATTCAAAAACGTTATAAACGATAACTTTCAAGATAACGAAAGAAACAAAGTACGGCATAAACATAAGTGTCTGAGATGTTTTCTTAAACCACTTAAGAGTTACGCGGCTTACCAAGATTGCAAATAAAATCTGGAAAGCATTTCCGATTCCTATGAATGCTATGTTGTAAAGAATCGTGTTCTTTGTAAGTCTGAAAAGGTCTGCCTTTATTAAAAACTCAAAGTTCTTAAATCCGATGAATGGGCTTGCCCAGAGTCCGTCCCTGAAGTTAAAGGATGTAAATGCAAAGTAAACACCAAACATGGGAAGATAGTTATTTATCATAAAGTAAATAAATGTAGGTATTAGCATCAAGAAAAGCGGCCAGTTCTTTTTAAACTCTTTTAAAAGTCCGTGTTCTTTGTACTTTTCTCTTTCTTTCTTTTCAACGACCTTAAAGTAAACATATCCTGCCAAAGAAACCGCTATGGCAATATACACTGCGACGCTTGGCACAAAGCCTGTGATCTTAAACTTCTTGTTTGCAAAAATCGTAAAGGCGATTGTTGCAAGCTCTGTTATAAGTTCAAAGAAGAAGCCAAGCTTTCCCGCTGCAATCAGTCCAAGCTCACCCTTATTTCCGTTTCTTTTTAAAATGACACGGATAATAAATGCGATGTTAAAGTAAAGAGTCGCAACCGCCAAGAGAAACAAAACCATTGCGAAGATTCCTAGGGCTCCCTGATTCGCGTTTTGAACAAATGAAAGGAGGTTAAAAAGGTGGTAACCCGTAAACAGGTTTTTGGCCATTTCCTTGTTTACCCCTATCTTTGAAAAAAACGCCACAAGGTTTACGACTTTTATCTGGTTAAAAATCGGTAGAGCCAGGATAATGCATGCAAGGCTTCCTCCGATTGATATTTTTTTGTTCATCTATGCCTCCCTGACATACGTCAAAAACTTTATAAAAACGTTTTTATTGATTTATAGTCGAAGTGTAGCATGTTGGATAGTTTTAGACAAGTGCCTTTGTGTTAATTTGTGAGATATGTACAGAATAGCCCTTTGAATTTCTGTAGGATTTACTAAAACGTTTTAATTAAAGCGTAAAAAAGAAGAGCCTTAGGGCTCTTCCTTCAAATCCTATTTAACACTGTATTCTTTGGCAAATTCTTCGGCAGAAATCGCTTTAGAGTAATGAAAACCTTGAAGAAAATCGCATCCGATCCCTTTCATCGCCTTAACCATAGGTGCTTCTTCCACACCTTCTGCAGTGATTTTAAAGCCCATATGCTTAAAGGCCTTCACCATTGTGGGAAGGATTTCATCCGTTTTCCTGCAATAATCCCACACTATAGTCATATCAAGCTTAATGTTTATAAAGGGACAATGCTTTAACCTTGCAAGATTTGAATATCCGGTTCCGTAGTCATCAAGCACAAACTTAAAACCTTTTTGGCTCATGGCGTCGATCTGA
>JAILCK010000313.1 GCA_024680435.1 Lachnospiraceae bacterium | reverse complement strand
TTTTTGAAACAAATACTTTTGATAAAGACAAAATATTTAAAGAAGCTTTAGACGCTCAGTCATGCATTTGCTTTCCCGCAAGCCAATCCCTTGAGTTTGCTTTTAGCTCCCTTATGCAATTGCCTGAAAAGTATACGGATTTTGACAGAAAGCTTCTTACCCTTCAGGTGATACTTGCGCTTTTAAACAGAAAAGAAGGTGCAAACTCAAACTATCAGTATTTTAGCAAAGACACGGGAAACCGAGTCCACGAAGCCAGAAAAATGCTGGGAGAAGACTTGTCAAACGACATTGGTATAGAAGACATTTCAAAGAAAGTTAACATTAACAGGACAACACTTCAAAGAGTCTTTAAGCAAATGTACGGAGTCACCATGTTTGAGTACCGCACACAGGTAAGAATGCAAGAGGCAAAGAACCTGCTTTTATCTAAAGATGCATCCATTACGGAAATCGCAGGGATTTGCGGTTACACCAATGCTAGCAAGTTTTCGGCCGCCTTTAAAAAAGTAACGGGCATGCTTCCCGGTGACTTTAGACGCATGCAATCATAATCAAAAAAACTTCTTTTATTCTCATTATATATAGGCCCATGCCGTAATTTACTGCGGTTTGGGCCTTCCTCAGCTTTAATTGAAAAATCATTTTAAAGTGATAGACTGTTTATAATGAGGGACAAGGAGGAAATACCTATGAAAAAACGAAGTATTCTATTAATCATTTCTTTGTGCGCCTGCCTTTCTTTAACAGGATGCAAAGTAGAAAGCAAATATTCAAATACAGTCTCGATTCCCACAACCGACGATGAAGAATATGAAAAAACCGATGATTCATCATTTTCTTTTACCGAGGTTGAACCAAAGGAAAACACAGAGCCTAAGGGCGAAGAAGTAAAAGAAAATGTGAAAAAAGAAAGCGGTGTGAAAACCGAGTTTGAAGACATAGACGAAGATGGCACCAAAGAATATGCCATGACTTATGAAGTAAATGACGGAGACCTTATAACAGGTGCCATCGAGCTTTACTTTAACAATGAGCTTATTTATGAATATCAAGAAGAGCTCTTAATGGACCCCGGGAAATTAGCATACGAAGATTACGACGGAGACGGGGAAAAAGAAATTTTCTTTTCTTTTTACCCGAGGGTAAATTCAATGCCTCTTGAAGAATACGTTGTATTAAAGAAAACAGGCGGCGCCTGGAATAAATTAAAGACTCCCGTTGA
The DNA here is from genome assembly GCA_024680435.1 of Lachnospiraceae bacterium. Lineage (GTDB taxonomy): Bacteria > Bacillota > Clostridia > Lachnospirales > Lachnospiraceae > UBA1258. The sequence goes on along the minus strand of JAILCK010000313.1, from coordinate 4,648 downwards.
CAGCCTTAATTCAAACAGCTTTCCTATTCATATTAAGTACGGCTCATCCCCTTGTGAACTTATCATAAGCTGCGATGGGTACGAAGAAACCATAGTGTATGATGCCGAAGTTCACTATGAGAAGATGGCAGAAAATACAAAGAACGATGAAAACAAGCAGTCCTTCAACGAAGAGTTTAACAGAATGCTTAGAGGCGAAGGATACGAAGAGGGCGCGGAGTTTGGAATGGTGATGCCATGGGGCGTCTGGGAAATAGATGCCGTAACCGTAGATGATAAGCCAATGCTTAAAGCAAGGCAGGGAATTGCGGGACAGCTTGAAAGATACGATCAGCTGGGAGATTTATTCATCTATTTTGACTTTACGGATAACGGAAAACTTAAAATAGAAAAGCTTGAGTTTTTTGACTATGAAAACTACGGAACCAATGAATAAAGAAAAGGCACTTCCGTTTTTTACGAGGTGCCTTCTTTTTGCTTAATCCAAAACATGCTTGAATTACTCTTTCTTCAATGTTATCTTGTTATTTGAGAAAAGTTAACTCTTTAAGGAAACGCTGGCAAATTATTATTAAGGAGATTTATAGAATGGAAATTGTATGTTTGGATCTTGAAGGCGTGTTGGTGCCGGAAATCTGGATCGAGTTTTCAAAGAAAACCGGTATCGAAGAGTTAAAGAAAACAACAAGAGACGAGCCTGATTACGATAAGCTTATGAAGTGGAGATTGGAAGTTTTAAAAGAACACGGACTTGGCCTTAAAGAAATTCAGGATGTAATAAGAAAGATAGAGCCTTTAGAAGGCGCTCTTGAATTCTTAAATAAATTAAGAGAAAAAACTCAGGTCATCATTATAAGCGATACATTTTCTCAGTTTGCTACTCCCCTAATGGAAAAGCTTAACTGGCCCACAATCTTTTGTAACTCTTTGGAAGTTTCTGAAGATGGCACCATTACAGGATATAAAATGAGAGTTGAAAAGAGTAAGCTTACAACCGTTAAGGCATTACAGTCTATCGGATATGACACTATAGCAAGCGGGGACAGCTACAACGACCTTGATATGATAAAGGCTTCAAAGGCGGGCTTTTTGTTTAGAACAACAGATAAAATAAAGAAAGACTTTCCTGAGCTTAAAGCATTTGAAACCTATGATGAATTGTTTGAAGCAATAAATAACTACTTATAATAAGAAAAAGCCGTCGGCAAAGCCGGCGGTTTTTTCATCCCTTTTACACAAGCGAGAATCTCTCGCGATATTCCATTTTCCTCTTTTTTCTAACTTCTTTCGACTTTGATATTACCAAAATAAAATGAAATGCAAACTATCCAAATAGGTAGTTTTTGCAACTTACCCTTAAATAAATACAACTTACCTTACAATCTGTTTTCTTTTGAAGACAGATTTTTTATTATGCAGATAAGCAAAGACAAGGAGGCAACATGAAAGCAATAGAGATTAAAAACCTTACAAAAAGATACGGAAACTTTACGGCGGTAAACAACATATCATTCGATGTTGAAGCAGGATCAATGATTGGATTCCTTGGAGTAAACGGAGCCGGTAAGTCAACCACCATAAACATGCTTTCCACCATTTTGACACCTGACGGGGGAGAAGTTAACGTGTGCGGATATAGACTCGGAAAGCAGGACATGGAAATAAGAAAGTCAATCGGCGTTGTGTATCAGTCAAATGTGCTTGATAACCTTCTTACGGTTAAAGAAAACTTAGTGCTTAGAGCAACCATAGCAGGCTTATCTAAAGAAAAGATAAATAAAAGACTTTCTGAGTTATCTGACTTACTTAAACTTGAAAGCATTTTAAATAAGAAATATCAACTTTTATCGGGAGGTCAGAAAAGAAGGTGCGAAATTGCGTTAGCACTTATGCATTCTCCAAAGATTTTGTTTTTGGATGAGCCCACCACCGGCCTAGACCCCGCCACAAGAATCGATGTGTGGGAGGCGGTAAAGCTTCTTAGAAAAAACGAGGATATGACGGTGTTTTTAACCACCCACTACATGGAAGAAGCCGCAACGGCAGATAAAATCGTGATAATCGATAAGGGAGAAATCTTAGCGGAAGGTACCCCTTTTGAGCTAAAAGAAACCTACGCAAAGGACAGACTTAAGCTTTATTTCTCCAAAGAAAAAGAAGAGAATATCAAAAACTTCTTTAAAGAAGACACTTATAAGACAACCAAGTACGGAGCAAGAGTTTATTTAAACTCTTCAATAGAAGCAATAAAAGAAGTAGAAAAAGTAAAAGACTTAATTGATGGCTTTGAAGTGATTCAAGGAAACATGGACGACGTATTTTTAAACGTTACAAAGAAAGATGAGGAGACAGCATGAAACAGTTTTGGGCATTAAATAAAAGAAACATTAAGTTATATTTTAAAGATCACTCGGCAGTTTTCTTTTCGCTTTTATCAATGTTAATAGTAATCATGCTCATGGTTTTCTTTCTTGGAAACATGGCAAATGCTTCTATATTAAACGCAGTAAAGGATATTCCCGGAAGAGACCTTGCAGCCGATATCTTAAGGGTAAAAGAAATGGTTTATTTATGGACCGTTGCGGGCATTATTACAATCAATGCCGCCAGCGTGACTCATTCCTTTTACACTAACATGATTAAGGACAGGGGAGACAACAAGCTTAACTCAATCTTAGTTATGCCTATAAAAAGAAGCCATATCACAGCATCATTTGTATTTGGCGCTTGGTTTGTAAGTGTGATAATGGGATGCTTAACCTTACTTGTGACTCAGATTATCGGAGTGTTTAGAGGATTTGAAGTATTATCTTTTGTAACGATTTTAAAAGTATTATTGATCATTTCATTAAATGCGCTTGTTTATGCATCCATCATGTTTTTCTTTGCTTCCATAGTTAAAAGCGAAAGCGCATGGGGAGCAATCGGTATTATAATAGGTACCCTTTCAGGATTCTTAGGAGGCATCTACTTGTCGGTTGGGGATTTAAGCGAAGGCGTTGTGAAAGTGCTTAAGTGTTTCCCTTTTATATACGGAACAAGCGCTTTAAGAGAAGTAATGCTTGATGCCACTGAAGATGTTTTCTTTGAAGGCACACCGGAAGTCATAAGAGAGTCCGTTGACGCGGCAATAGGTAACAGCTTATCTTTATTTGAAAAAGAATTGTTAGGCGGCCAAAAAATGGGTATACTTTTATTGGTTGGATTAGTATTTATGTTTCTTTCAACTTTAATAATCACATTTTCAAAGAAGAAAGACAGATAACATGAAAATTACCATTTTGACACCGGGGCCAAATGAAGAAGATGAAATCATCGTTAAGATGAAGGATTTATCGGAAGACGCCTTAAGCCTTATTAAGCGATTAAAAGACGGAGGGGAAAAGGATGCAATTGCCGCATACGCAGGCGACAACATTGTGATGCTTCCTTTAGGAGAAATATATTATTTCGATGCCGTTGACAACAAAGTTTTTTCTTATACCAAAGACAAGTGCTTTGAAGTAAAGAAGAAACTCTTTGAAATCGAGGAAGAGTTTGAAAAGACATCTTTTGTGCGAATATCCAAAAACGCCATTGTAAATATAAAGAAGATAGAGCGTCTCATCCCCGAATTTAACGGCCGCTTCGAAGGGAAGCTTAAAAACGGAGAAAGTATTATCATATCAAGAGGATATGTGCCCTTACTTAAGCGTAAACTCGGTGTAGGAAAGTAGGTGTGACATGAAAGAATTCATAAAGAAATTACTTTTATTTTTCGTTATCATAGATTCGGGAGTGTTTTTGGTGGTGTGGCTAAGCTCCTTAAAAGAAACCGCCATCCCCGTATATACCATCCCGCAAGTGTTTTTTGTTTCTTTCTTAACTTCACTTGTAACGGCAATCGTCTTTTCCATAGACCCAAAGAAAAAAGTCGGGAAACTTACAAACATACTTATCTTCTTAGCCCACTTAATAAGCTTATGCTTAATAGTATTCTTATCGGGATCTAAGTTTGGATGGTTTGAAAAAAGCTTTAGCGGATTTTTAAATGTAGCTTTAAGCGTTGCCATCGTGTATGCCTTTACGGCAGTCTTCTATATTATATTGGTAAACAAAGAAACCAAAGAACTAAATGATGCATTAAAGAATTATTCAGAAAAAGAAACCGATTGATTCGGTTTCTTTTTTTATAATGAAATAGTCATGGGCCCATCTAATATTGAAAATCACAAAAATTTCCCTCCATTTTTACCGCAAAATAAAAATTTTTTAAAAAAATTTGAATCTTTAAAACGCCTCAAAGCCTTGTAATTACAGAGGTTTTTGTGCAAAGTTAACATAAATAAAAATAAAATAACGAAAAATTAACAGGATTTTTGTGCAGTTTTTAAAATTTCCTCCGATATATGTATTGTGACGATGAGATGAAAACAAAAATGGAAAAGAGAAGTAGTTATTCACGGAGGAATAAAAATTGAGAGAGAACGTTAGAATGAAGAGAATTGTATCGGTTATTTTGGCATGCGCTACGTTTGTTACAGTTTTTGGCGGATTAACATTAAGCGCATATGCAGACAATGAAGTAGAAACAATGTTAAGCGAAAGCGTTTCTTTAATCGAAGAAGCAGATAAAGTATCTGAAGAATCTTTTGAAGTAGACGAAACA
>JAILCK010000260.1 GCA_024680435.1 Lachnospiraceae bacterium | reverse complement strand
TACTAAGAATTCTTGACAAAGTTTGCAATTTCTTTTCAAGCATTGATGCCTTTACTTTTACGGGGAATCCAAGCATTTTAGCTATATTTATTTACATGGCTTTAATGTATTATCTTTTGTTTCTTGGTAAAAAAGATATTCAAAAAGCCTTAAAGCCTATATGTTTCTTTGGACTAATTACGCTTTTGCTTATCCCAAAGCCAAATTCCCCGTCTCTAAGCATGCTTTATGTGGGGCAGGGCGAGTGCATTGTGATTAAAACCGGTGCTAATTCAGCTATCATGATGGATTGTGGCTCCACTTCCGATGAAAAGTTTTATGAAAACTTTGTACTTCCCTTCTTAAAAGAAGAGAGCATCACCACGCTTTCGGGAATCTTTGTATCTCACGCCGATAAAGATCATATTTGCGGTGTGCCAAAACTTATTACGGATAATAATCATATAAAAATCAAGCACATCTATTTACCAAAGATAAAAGAAGAGGGGAAAAATAATTACTATAAGAAAACGGTCTACTTGGCAAAAGAAAAGGGTATCAACCTTACATACGTAGAAAAAGGCATGGGCTTTAAATTCGGAAAGATAAAGCTTTTATGTCTGGCACCTTCTTATAAAAACCTTTCAGGCGATGCCAATAAGGATTCATTGATTCTTTTGCTTAAGGCCCCAAATAAAACGGACATCCTTCTTACGGGAGACAGTGACATCGAGGCACAGAAATCGGTTCTTTCGGATATTTTAAAGTATTCGGACAATCGAGTGGAAGTTTTAAAGGTAGCTCACCATGGCTCAAAGAATTCCACTTCAAGCAAATTACTGGAGGAGGAGAATCCCAAAGTAGCCATTATTTCAGCGGGCAAAAACAACACTTACGGTCATCCTCATAAGGAGGTTCTTGATATTTTAAAAAATGCCGGAACGGTTTCTTTTTGCACAAAAGACAAGGGTGAAATCGATGTTTATATCACTTTCAAAGGGATAAAGGTCTCTTCATTTCAAAAATAAAATTGGGCATATATCATGGGGAAATTATTTTAAAAAAATAAGTAATAATATATAATAAAGGAGAATAAATGGAGTACGAAAAACTTACATTATCAAATGATTTCATTTTTGCAAAGGTGATGCAAAATGAAGAATTGTGTAAAAGATTATTGGAAATAATCCTGGATATTAGGATTAACAGAATTGTCTACCATGAGGAGCAAAAGGTCATAGACGATGCTCCCGACGGAAAAGCCGTTAGACTGGATGTATATGTTCAAGATGATGAAAATACCGTTTTTGACATTGAGATGCAAGCATCCGACACTAAAGAGCTTCCCAAAAGAAGCAGATACTATCAGGGAAGAATTGATGTGGCAATTCTTGATAAAGGAACAAAAACAACGTATAAAGATTTAAATCGGTCATATATTATATTTATCTGTATGCAGGATATTTTCGGAAAAGGTAGACATTATTATCGATTCGAGAATGTATGTACAGAGGATACCGATATCAAGCTAAATGATGGAGCAATTAAGATTTTTTTAAACCCTGATTCAGACATGGATGATATTGATGAGGAATTAAGTAATTTCTTAAAATATCTTAAAACGGGTGTGCCAAGCGACAGTTTCACAGTAAAATTAAATGAGTCGGTTCAATTTGCTAGGCTGAATAAAGGCTGGAAGGAGGAATACCGAATGATAGATATGCAGCGACGAGTATGGGAGCAGGAAGCTGAAGAAAAAGGAATGGCAAAGGGCCTTGAAAAAGGAATGGCAAAGGGCCTTGAAAAAGGAATGGCAAAAGGTCTCGAAAAAGGTCTCGAAAAAGGAATGGAAGCAGGTATCAAAGAAGGAAAACTAAAAGTGGTTTTGACTTATATCAAGAAAGGCATGACTACAGTTGAAGAAGCTTCAAAGGATTTGGATATTCCTGTTTCGGAAATTGAAGAAGCTTTAAAAGATGCAGAGAGAAAGGCGCCTTTGATGGCAAGATAGCATTTAAAAGGAAATTATGGGTGGCGTAAGTAACAGTTTATCTACAAAAGAATATAAATCGGCATATCTTCTTTACGGAAG
>JAILCK010000236.1 GCA_024680435.1 Lachnospiraceae bacterium | reverse complement strand
GATTCACTTATTTCATTTGAAGAGATACCGATCGAAGACGACAGACTTAAATGGGCCTGGAAGCATAACATCTACAGAATAATCGTTACTCCGAGAGTACAGAAGTTAATGATTGCGATAGTATAAATAAAAGCCTGAAATCCTAAGATTTCAGGCTTTTTTATCAATGCTATTCTACTATTTCTTTTGCAAGTGCACGAGCATGCTCTAAATACCAGTGATCATCATCCTCATCGGCTTCTATAAATTCAACATACTCATTAAGAATGGCAAGTTTAATATCATAAAGGTACTGCTCATAGTCAGGCTTTTTTCTAAGCAATTCATACACACGGTCAACAAAAATCTTCTTTTGATTATCATTCATGTAAAAAGGAAATGTGGCTCTGTTTTCCGTTGCATGAGCAATAAACCTTGCGATATCCAGAGAATAAGGCATTATTCCGCCAAATCCCCAGTCGATTATGTATACAGTGCCCTCATGATTTAGAGTATTAAACTCCATGAAGTCACCATTCGACATGGTTCTGGGACATTCCAATTGACGGTCAAGAAATACTTTATAAGCTTTACCGATAACATCATTGCTTTTAATAAATGAATATCTCTTTTGAATTCTTTGTATATAGGTATCGAAGCGTTCTGTGTCCCCACCGTCCCAATAAGCATTTTGAATAGCCGCTATACTTTCTGCCGCCTTTATCACCAGATCATCTGTCATATCGCGTAAATCATCGCCTTCGATGCTTTCAAGGATAATCCACAAATTCTTTCCGTCTACATATCTTCCGTAATATTTGGGTACATTAAAACTCTCTGAGTTAAGATACTTTTCATAGTTTGAAGCCTCTCGCTCAGATGCCTTTTTCATTATCCTTTTTCCATTTTTAGTTTTAATCTTATAAACATCATATTTTCTGAACTCATCCTCATTAGGTCCATATTGTTCACATATCCCGGACATAGATTCTACTATGCCTGAACCAAGGATGTTTTCAGCAATACTCTGTATTTTCTCACTTACTTCATCTATTTCAAATTGCCCAACTTCCATACCATTACCCCATAATAGTTTTTTGTAAAAAAAAGCAGGAACCCGCATACGCGTTTTCCTGCTTTTTGGGTTAATCAATTAAATATTCAACAAATCACTGTAAGCTTTTAATGCTCCGTCTGTATCGTGAGCAAGTACTTTCTTTGCAAGTACCTTTCCTAACTGTACGCCTTCCTGGTCGAAGGAGTTAAGGTTCCATGTAAAGCCCTGGAACATAATCTTGTTTTCAAAGTGTGAAAGGAGTGCTCCGAGTGCTTCGGGAGTAAGCTTTTCGCCTGTGATAATGCTTGAAGGGCGTCCGCCGTCAAAGTATTTGTTCTTGTTTTCGTCGTCCTTACCGCAAGCAAATGCAACGATCTGAGCTGCTACGTTAGCGCAAAGCTTCTGCTGGCTTGTGCTTCCCTGAATGTTAACATCTGTTCCGATCTGGCTGTTCTTAAATCCAACAAACTGTAACGGAATGATATCTGTTCCCTGATGTAAAAGCTGATAGAAGCTGTGCTGTCCGTTTGTACCGGGTTCACCAAAGATGATGGGTCCTGTTACATAGTTTACAGGTTCGCCAAATCTGTTAACTGACTTTCCGTTTGATTCCATATCAGCCTGCTGTAAGTGAGCAGGGAATCTTGAAAGTGCCTGAGAATAAGGAAGAACTGCAGTTGCTCCAAATCCAAGTACGTTTCTTTCATATACTCCGATAAGAGCATCCATCATTGCAGGATTTTTCTTAATGTCTTTGTTTGTAGCAAGCTTATCTTCTTTTGCTGCTCCGTCAAGGAATCTTGCAAATACTTCGGGGCCGAATGCAAGTGATAATACTGCTCCGCCTACTGCTGAAGTAGAAGAAAATCTTCCGCCGATAAAGTCATCCATGAAGAATGCATCAAGGTAATCTGAGCTCTTTGCCAAAGGTGATGTTTCGCTTGTAACTGCAATCATGTGCTTTGAAGCATCAAGACCTGCTTTCTTTAAAGCGTCCTTTACAAAAGATTCATTGGTAAGAGTCTCAAGTGTGGTACCTGACTTAGATACCAAAATGAATATTGCATGAGCTACATCAACGCCGTTTAAAACGCCTGCAGCATCATCGGGGTCAACGTTAGAAATGAATTTTGCTTCCATTTTAAAGTTGCCTGTAGCCTTTGCCCAGTTTTCTAAAGCTAAGTACATAGCTCTGGGGCCAAGGTCTGAACCACCGATACCTATCTGTACAACAGTTGTAAACTTTTCGCCCTTAGCGTTTGTGATTTCACCTGCATGTACCTTATTTGCAAAATCGGCAATCTTTTTCTGAACGCCAACATAAAATTCTCTTTTATCTACGCCATCAGCTACAACTTTGTTTCCAAGCTGTCCTCTGGTTAACTGGTGAAGCACCAATCTCTTTTCACCTGTGTTGATTACTTCACCGTTATATAAAGCTTCAAACTTTTCGGTAAGCTCAGCTTCATCTGCAAGCTTTTGAAGCTTATCAATTATTTCTTCATCAACGGCCTTTGCAGCGTAGTTATAAGTCATATCTGCTGCCATGTCGATTGAGTATTCTTTTACTCTCTTTGCGCCGTTATCACCGGCCATTACTTCTTTAAGCTTTACAGCTTTAGCGTTTTTAAGGTCGTTAAAAGCTGCAAGTTTGTCAAGGTTCTTCCATTCTGCCATCTTTTCATCCTCCAAGATTTTGTTTCTTTTTAACTTCCAAAATCAATCGTTATTATAATTGATATATGATTCTATTTCAACTTTCAAGTTTCTTGTGCTATAATAAGCCCGTTACAATTTACTATTATAGCACGGAGGTATTCACATGCATTACAAACCTACCGGAATATGCGCCGTTGGCATAGATTATGAAATCGAAGACGGCAAAGTTATGGATGTTAAATTTACCGGTGGTTGCGACGGCAATCACAAAGGACTGAATGGCCTTATAAAGGGCATGAAGATTGAAGAAGCTATTTCCAGATTAAAGGGAATCACTTGCGGTCCCAGAAATACATCCTGCCCCGATCAGTTAGCGAGAGCATTGGAAGATTATTTAGTTAAGAAGGCGTAAAGAATGAGCAAAAAGATTGTTTTAACAGGAGGTGGCACTGCCGGACACGTTACTCCAAACATTGCTCTTCTCCCCAGACTTAAAAGTGAAGGATATGAAGTCTTCTACATCGGTTCAAAAGACGGAATCGAAAAAAGACTTATCGAAGATTACAATATCCCCTATTACGGCGTATCTACCGGCAAACTTCGCCGATACTTTGATGTAAAGAATTTCACTGATCCCTTCAGAATTATTAAGGGATTCGCTGAAGCCAAAAGTGTGTTAAAAGAAATCAAACCGGATATCGTCTTTTCAAAAGGCGGATTTGTGAGCGTTCCTATAGTTAGGGCTGCTCATTCTTTAAAGATTCCGGCTATCATACACGAATCGGATTTAACTCCCGGCCTTGCAAATAAGCTTTGCATCCCCGTCTCCGAAAAGATTTGCTGTAACTTTCCCGAAACAATGCAGTATGTTCCGAAGGGAAAGGGCGTACTTACAGGTACTCCCATCCGCGAAGAATTAAAGCAGGGAAACAAGCAAAAAGGCATAATGCTTTGCGGTTTTTCTCATTTTAAACCCATTCTTTTGATTATGGGCGGAAGCCAAGGCGCAAGAGCCATCAATGAAGCCGTCAGAGAAAACTTAAGTCTTTTACTTAAAGATTTCCAGGTTATTCATCTTTGCGGTAAAGGAAACGTTGATGAATCTCTTAATTCAACCCGCGGCTACAAGCAGTTTGAATATGTAAAAGAAGATTTGAAAGATTTACTTGCGGCAGCTGATATAGTTGTTTCAAGAGCAGGCGCCAATGCAATTTGCGAACTTCTTTCGCTTCATAAACCGAATTTACTTATACCCCTTCCTACTTCAGGAAGCAGAGGTGACCAGCTTTTGAACGCAGAATCATTTGAAGCACAAGGCTTCTCAATGGTTCTTCAAGAAGAAAACGTTAATTCAAACACTTTAATTGCATCGGTTCAAGAGCTTTACTGTAACAGACAGTCATATATCGAAGCCATGAGTAAATCCGGTCAGCACGACCCGATTGAAACAATCATGAAATTGATTAAAGAATACGTATAAAAAATCACCCTCAAAGATATTGGTTTTCTCCATATCCTTGAGGGTGTTTTGTTATTAAATTATTGTTTAGTATATTGCATTTTCCCTAAATAATATTTCGGAAAGCATAGTCTTAAATTCATCCTCTGTAAAATAATTCGGATTTAAATAAATGCAAAATGTAATCTGACTGTTTTCTTTTTCCGTATATGCCAAATAATACCTGTGTCCGGTAGCATCTACTTCATACAATCCATTAACGATTGTAATTCCATCTGTTTGGATATCTTCATATTTATCTATCGCTGAAGAATTCTTTATAGGCTCCGAAACCATAGCTATTTCTACTCCACCCAAAGATTCCTCTTCAGCTGTATAGCCTGAATTCTCAAATCCATGGTCTGCTTCATCACCATCCTTAAATACATAGGCTCCACCATGCGTTCCTATCCAATACTTGTAGTTACTGAGCGTGTATCCGTTTGGTATTTTAATGTCCAAATAATCACTCATGGGAATATTCCCGCTTATGATGTGTTCAATATCTCCATGCCTGATATCCGCGCATGTTCCTTCGTACGACATTTCTTTTTCTTGAGTATCTAAGTCCATGAAATCTTGCTTAAA
>JAILCK010000302.1 GCA_024680435.1 Lachnospiraceae bacterium | reverse complement strand
GGAATAGGAAACATCTTTAGAGGAGATTTCGGGCTTTTCTATCAGACCGTAAGATCCAGTGCTTTACTCCAGCCCACGACTGATGTTATCGACACTTATGTGTTCAGACTTCTTATTGATAACGGTGACATCGGAGTATCGGCGGCGGCAAGCTTGTATCAGTCAGTGCTTTGCTTTGTCACGATTATGATATCGAATGCATTGGTTAAAAAAGCCAATCCTGATTATGCACTGTATTGATGGGAGGAAGAAATGACTAATCAAGTAGTCTTAAACACACATAAAAGATTAAGCAAAGACGAGCTTTCGGTTAATATACTGGGCATTGTTTTAATAGGTATTTTTGCTTTGATTTGCGTAATTCCCTTTTACCTTATCATAATAGCTTCTTTTACCTCTGAGACATCTCTTATAAGAAACGGCTATCCGCTTTTACCGTCTTTTGCAAATTTTAGCTTGGATAGCTACAAATTAAGCCTAAAGAACCCGGTTGCCATACTTAAAGCTTACGGAACCACAATAGGAGTTACAGCGGTAGGAACATTTCTTTCTGTTTTTCTTGCCACGATGACAGGATATGTTCTTTCAAGAAAAGATTTCCCATGGAGAAATAAGTTTGCGTTCTTTTATTTCTTCACAACGCTTTTTAACGGAGGATTGGTTCCTTGGTATTTACTTTGCGTTAGATACCTAAATTTTAAAAACAACATTGTGGGACTTATTTTGCCCTTAATGTTTTCGGTTTGGAACATGATAATTGCAAAGTCGTTTATGTCGGGACTTCCCATGGAAATAACGGAGTCGGCAAAGATAGACGGCGCAAATGACTTAGTGATATTTGCAAGGCTTATCATTCCCCTTTCAAAGCCTTTAATTGCCACACTTTCACTTTTTGCGGCACTGGCTTATTGGAATGACTGGTATAACTGTATGCTCTACATTACCGATGAAAACATGTTTACTCTTCAATACTATTTGCAAAGAATACTCGGAAGCGCGGAAGCTATGAGAATAGTTGCCGAAAAGTCGGGAATAGCACTTCCCTCGATTCCTATTGAAAGTATGAAGATGTCTATGACGGTAATAGCTACAGGTCCCATCGTATTGCTTTACCCTTTTGTACAAAGATACTTTGTAAAGGGTTTAACTATAGGAGCAGTAAAAGGATAAAGGAGGTTAATATGAAAAAGAAGGTATTATCAATCATTATGGCTGTCGTTATGACAGCAGGGGTACTTGCAGGCTGTGGAAGTGCTTCACAAACAGGAAGCACAGAAACTAAAACACAGACTGAGAATCAGACGACGGAAACTACGGCGTCAAGTGAAGTGACAGAACTTCCGGCAGATTTACCGGAAGCAATCGGAAAAGGTGTTGTTAAGGCAACTCCCGAAATGTATTCAGGAATCGACTTAAGCAAACCCTATACGGTTCAGATGTATTTAATTGGTGACACACCAAATGACTGGGATAACGTATTAGGGCTCATCAATGATTATCTTAAGCCTTTCAACACAGACATTAAGGTGACATTCTTAAGCTGGAGCGATTACTCCACAATGTATTCTTTGGTGCTTCAGGGCGGAGATGCGGATCTTATTTTCACAGCTCCCTGGTGCTATATGTACACAGAAGCCGCAAAGGGTTCTTTCTACACAATAGACTCTGACTTTATTGCAAAGTGCATGCCTCTTACAAACAAATATCAGGCAAAGGAAAGCTGGGATGAGACTACACTCTCAGGAAAGACCATAGCAGTTCCTTCAAACACTGCACAGCCTATGGGAAAAATCGTTGCAGTAAGACAGGATATTGCCGACAAGCTTGGTTTTTCAACGCTTTCAAGCTGGGATGATTACAAGAACTTTGCACTTTCAGTAGCGGAAAAAGAAACCCCTCAGTCAGGTATTTATGCTCTTGCCGCTGCAGGAGACAACAACGAACTTTGGGATGTTTACAGAGAACAGTACGATACTTTCCTTGCGCTTGATTCAGATTTCTTTGACATGATTTATGAGTACAAAGAAGGTTCACTTCCCACAAAGGATGATATTAAGCTTGCATACGAATACGAACCTTTCCGTCAGTACGCAAAAGATATGAAGGAAATGGCTGACGCAGGCTGCTGGAGCAGATCGGCTCTTACAAATACAGTAACCGATGACGATGCATTCGGAGCTTTGCAGGGCGCATCAATTGCATGGAATGCTTCCGTGTTTACATATATAAGACAGGCTGAACAGACAGAAGGCGTTAAAGGCGCTGCATACGATATTACAAAGCCCCATCTTGTAGGTTGCGAAGCTTATTCAAACAACGATATGGCTATTACCGCAAGCTCAAAGAATCCTGAAAGAGCAGCTATGGTTTTGGATATCATGAAGATGGATACATACGTTAACCGCTTAATCTTACTTGGTGAAGAAGGAAAGCACTACACAATCAACGAAAACAATGAGTACACAAAGGTTGACGGAGCAACAGAAAACTATCCCCCTATGACAGTTTCCGCATCATGGGCTATTAAGAACGGTGAATTGTCAGAGGCAGGCGGAGATCCAAGAGAAAAGGAAGTTTCCGACAGCTGGGCAGAAAGAGTTGTAAGCAATCCTACAATCACATTTGTATTTGATGATACAAATGTTTCAAACGAAAAAGCAGCTGTTAATACAGTTTTAAATTCATATGTTCCTATGCTTGAGCTTGGTCTTGTTGACGATGTTGATGCTACACTTGATAAGATGATTAAGGAATGCTACGATTCAGGACTTCAGAAAGTGCTTGATGAGTTCTTTAGTCAGTATGAAGAATGGTATAAAACAAGATAAATTTTTTCAGGGGGAGCAGCTAATCCTGCTCCCCATATTTATAAACTTTATCAGGAGACAAAAATGATTTTAAAAGATACCGTTTTAATAAATGATAATTGGAAATTTATTTTAGAAGATTGTAGCGATAATATTTTTGCTAAAACTGAATACGATGATTCTTCATGGGAAGTGCATACACTGCCGCATGACTGGGATACATTTTTTGCACCTGATAAAGACAATTTAAGCGGTGCCGGCGGAGGCTACGCAAAAGCCGGAATCGGCTGGTACAGAAAAATGGTTTCTTTAGACAAAGATGAACTGGAAGGCTTCAGATACGAACTTATCTTTGAAGGAATCTATATGGAAAGCACTGTTTTTGTAAACGGAAAGAAAGTCGGTGGCAAAAACTACGGTTATTCCACATTTTCAGTTGATATTACAGATAAGCTTGAAGCGGGAGATAATATTATTTCCGTAAGAGTAAATAACAGCAAACAGCCAAACAGCAGATGGTATACAGGTTCGGGAATTTACAGAGACGTTTATTTAAGAAAAACCAAAGACCTTTGCATAAACTTGTTTGGAGTAAAGTCGGATACAAACACGATTGCTGACGACTTAAGCTTTGCGACTGTTGATTTAAAGACTAAATTAGAAAACTATTCTGATAAAGACAAAGACATAGTTATCAGATGGACTATAAAAGATAAAGAAGAAAAAGAAATTGCCACAACGGGAGCATCATTATGGGTAAAGGCTAATGACAGTGCCGAAGCCGCAAGCATGATGTATGTAAAGAACCCTGAATTGTGGTCTACTAAGAATCCCTATTTATACAGCCTTGAAACTAAAGTGTTTGAAGGAGATGCGCTCGCTGATTGGCGAATTGAAAAAATAGGAATAAGGAAAGCTGAGTTTACAAAAGACAAAGGATTTTTATTAAACGGAGAGAGGATAAAGATAAAAGGAGTGTGTCTTCACCACGACAGCGGACTATTTGGCGCAGCTTTCCATAAAGAGGTATGGAGAGAAAGACTTGAAACCCTTAAAGAAATGGGAGTAAACGGCATAAGATGTTCCCATAATCCTCCGGCTCCCGCTTTTTTGGATCTTTGCGATGAGATGGGCTTTATCGTAATGGATGAAATATTTGATGAGTGGACACTTGGAAAAAACAAGAATGAAAACTATTATTCCGACAAGCCCTCCTATGGCTTTAGTCAGTTCTTTTCAAGTGATGCGGAGAATGAGATAAGAACAATGCTAAGGCG
>JAILCK010000214.1 GCA_024680435.1 Lachnospiraceae bacterium | reverse complement strand
TTATTCTTTTTATCGCTTTTCCAAATAACCTGGGGATCCGGGCGAAGCAAGATGTACTTTCCCCATCTTTCAAGCTTTTCGCCATCCGATGTATCCAATATTTCATAATCTTTCCAGTTATCTGCAATCCACATTTTATTCTTCCTTTAATCTAAACATATAAAAAGCCTCCTTCTTTTAAAGGAGGCTTAAATCTTACATATATCCTTGTAACTCAGATAAGTTCGATGACATTGACGCAACAAACGCAGCTCCGAATGTAAGTATGAAAACTATGTAAAGCACAAAAACGATGGCTCCTACAATTAAAGCTGCCCTTGCCCAGTTCTGACGTGATTTCTTTCCTTCAGAAAAATCCCAAACAAAAAGCATTATTAAATTCACACAAGGAACCAATCCCAAAAGTAAAATTCCGATCCACGTTCCCAAAGAAACAGGTTCTTCGGTATATACCGGTGTGTTGCTCGGTGTACCGTTGTATGAAGGTGCCGCCTCTCTTTCAAAGGTTGGGGCAGTGGGTGCCTTTGGGGCCTCGCCTTCCGCTAAATTATTCTGTTGAAACTCATCCATAACTATACCCCCGTATAAGTTGTCTTTTTAATAGGTTACCAAGAAAATCTTTCTTAATCAAGTTCTTTGTGGATAATTATTCAAAAAAAATTAATTTTGTTTTTCCCCTGTGGATAAGTTTGTATGCAAAGAAATATTTTTACTATATAATTGTGTCTATGAAAGAAAAAATAAAGGCGATAGGCCTTAGGATTTTTAACGATATAAAAGATTATTGGATTGCGGTTTTGGCGTATTTGGTGTACAGATTTACAACCATTTATTTCTTTGGCTCCGCCTGTCCCTTTGTATTAATTTTCGGAGTGCCGTGCCCGGGATGCGGAATCACAAGGTCAATGAAATATTTGCTTACGTTTCGGTTTCAAGAAGCCATAACAATTAACGCAATGGGTGTTTTATGGCTTGGCTTTTTAATCTGGCTTATCATCACAAGATACATAATCGGAAAGCGATATAAGATTACGGATTATATTTTGATAGGAATATTGGTGATTACGGTAGCTTACTTTATTTATATGATGATTAACTACTATCCAAACAGAATTCCCTATGTGCATACAAGGCGCAACTTAACTTATTATCTAATTACACATCAGTAAAGCAAAATAAAAAGCTCATGTCTTACGACATGAGCTTTAAATTCTTTATAAGGGGTAAAATTACTTAAGAGTAACCTTAGCGCCGGCTTCTTCAAGAGACTTCTTTAATGCTTCAGCATCAGCCTTAGCAGCTGCTTCCTTAATTACCTTGGGAGCTGCTTCAACAAGATCCTTTGCTTCCTTAAGTCCAAGACCTGTAGCTTCACGTACAACCTTGATAACCTTAACCTTTTCAGCGCCAACTTCTGTAAGTTCAACGTCGAATTCACTCTTTTCTTCAGCTGCTGCTGCAGGACCTGCTGCTGCAACTACAACGCCTGCTGCTGCAGATACGCCGAATTCTTCTTCACAAGCTTTTACTAAGTCATTTAATTCCATAACGGATAACTCTTTGATAGCATCAATGAGTTCCTGAGCTGTTAATTTAGCCATTTTAAAATCCTCCATTTAATTAAAAATTGTTAATGTCGTGTTTGAGAGCTTACGCCTCTGTTGTTGCTTCTGCTTCTGCCTTAGCTTCTTCTACAGGAGCTTCTGCAGGTGCTTCTGCCTTTGCTTCCTCAGCGGGAGCTTCTTCTTTTGCTTCTACAGGTGCTTCGTTAGCTGTAGCGGATGCGCCACCTTTTTCTGCCAACTGATTCATAACACGAGCGAAGTTTGTAATAGGAGACTGCAAGCTTCCAAGCAACTTGGAGAGTAATTCGTCTCTTGAAGGGATTGCTGCGATTGCTGTAATTCCCTTTGCGTCGTAAAGTGTTCCTTCTACAACGCCACCTTTGATTTCAAGCTTATCTGCTTCCTTAACGAACTTACCAAGTACTCTAGCGGGAGCTGTAGCATCAGCTCTGCCGATAGCGATTGCTGTAGGTCCTTCAAGGTATTCACCGATAGACTCGAATGCTGTGCCTTTAATTGCGCTTGTGATGAATGTGTTCTTGTAAACCTTGTATGTAACACCTTCTTCACGGAATGCTTTTCTGAGAGCAGTATCCTGAGCAACTGTAAGACCTCTGTAGTCAACAACTACGATTGATTCAGCGTCTTTGATCTGTTCAGAAATCTCAGCAACAATTGCGGCCTTTGCGTCTTTGATAGACTGATTAGCACTAGCCATTTTCTTACCTCCTTATAAAATTTGCCGAACAGGAAGTATCTTTTATAAAAGAAAACCTCTCTGCCTAAAGACAGAGAGGTGTAAATAACAATACTTACTGGTTCCTCGGTAGGCGGTTATCTTACGAAGGTTATATCCTTCACCTACTGTCTTCGGCCTTGTATAAATTAACACATATATTAATAAGTGTCAACTATTTAATTGATTAGAACTTTGCAACGCTCATACGTACGCCGGGGCCCATTGTTGTTGTCAATGTAGCTGACTTAATGTACTGACCCTTTAATGCAGCGGGCTTAGCCTTTAAGATAGCATCCATAAGTGCATTGTAGTTCTGTGTAAGCTGTTCTTCTGTGAAAGAAGCCTTACCTACGGGAACGTGGATGATGTTAGCCTTATCAAGACGGTATTCAATCTTACCAGCCTTAATATCGTTAACAGCCTTTGTAACGTCCATTGTTACTGTACCGGCCTTAGGGTTGGGCATTAATCCCTTAGGTCCCAAAACTTTACCGAGACGTCCAACAACGCCCATCATATCAGGTGTTGCAACAACAACGTCGAAATCAAGCCATCCTTCGTTCTGAATCTTGGGAATAAGTTCGTCTCCGCCTGCGTAATCTGCACCGGCTGCCAAAGCTTCGTCAACCTTGGGTCCTTTAGCGAAAACCAAAACCTTAACGGTCTTACCTGTTCCGTTGGGAAGAACAACTGCGCCACGGATCTGCTGCTCAGCATGACGTCCGTCACAACCTGTTCTTAAATGTAATTCAACTGTTTCATCAAACTTAGCAGTAGCTGTCTTCTTAACTAAAGCGATTGCTTCAGCTGTCTCATAATACTGAGAACGATCTACGAGCTTAGCTGCTTCAACATATTTCTTACCATGTTTCATTTTAAAAATCCTCCTAAGCTCTTATTATTCTTCTACTGTTACGCCCATGCTTCTGCATGTTCCTGCGATCATGCTCATAGCTGCTTCAAGGCTTGCTGCGTTAAGATCTTTCATCTTGATTTCAGCAATTTCTTTAAGCTTAGCCTTTGAAATCTGAGCTACCTTTGTCTTGTTGGGAACGCCTGAACCTGATTTAATGTTACAAGCCTTCTTGATAAGTACTGCTGCAGGGGGAGTCTTTGTGATGAAACTAAAGCTTCTGTCTGCATATACTGTGATGATAACGGGCACGATTGTGTCGCCCATGTCTGCTGTCTTAGCATTGAACTGCTTTGTAAACTCAACGATGTTTACACCGTGCTGACCAAGTGCAGGTCCAACAGGGGGAGCAGGTGTTGCTTTGCCGGCAGCGATCTGTAATTTGATATAACCTTCTACTTTCTTTGCCATTTGGCACCTCCTAATATTTATGTGGTTAGGCGCGTCTTTTACCCGGGGAATCCGGAGACACTCCCACGTTAGTGGTTCTATATTTAAAGCCTAGGCTATAAATATCTTGATTAGTTCATTGCGCGAACTTCGGCGAAACTGATTTCAACAGGTGTCTCACGACCGAAGAGCTCAACATTGATTGTTGCTGTCTGCTTGTTGTAATCCATACGTGTAACAACGCCGACTGTGTCTTTCCAAACACCTGCAACAACAGCGATTGTGTCGCCTTCTTTAAAGTCAACGGAAACATTCTCCATGCGAATGCCCAAGGGCTTCATCTCTGCTTCGGTAAGGGGAACCGGCTTAGATCCGGGACCAACAAAACCTGTAACGCCACGTGTGTTTCTAACGATATACCATGTGTCGTCGTTCATGATCATCTTTACCAAAACATATCCGGGGAACATTTTCTTCTGTGAGGTCTTGCGTACGCCATCCTTCATTTCAACTACGTCCTGAAGTGGAACTCTTACTTCAAGGATTTCGTTTTCAAGGTGACGGTTAGCAATAGTTTTTTCAAGTGTAACCTTCACTTTGTTTTCATATCCGGAATAGGTATGTGCTACATACCAGTTAGCTTCTGCCATAGATTGCCTCCACTTTACTGTGTGATAAACTTAATGCCGTACTGAATAAGGAAATCGAATACGGTAATAAGGATTCCTACTACGATAGCAATTGCAGTAACAGCAACAGACTGTCTGAATACAGATTCTTTGGAAGGCCAAACAATCTTCTTGAATTCAACTGAAACTGTTTTAAAAAATCCGGGTTTATTCTCTTTCTTATTGGAATCTGCCATGATAAGCTCCTTCTCTTTGTACGGATCGGATTATTTTGTTTCTTTGTGTAATGTGTGCTTCTTGCAGAATCTGCAGTATTTCTTTGTTTCCATACGATCAGGATGTGTCTTCTTATCCTTGGTAGTATTGTAGTTACGCTGTTTGCATTCTGTACATGCCAATGTAATCTTTGTACGCATAAAATTGTCCCTCCGCGTATATATAATCTAAAAATTTTAACATAAAAAAAAGAGCCTGAAATCTCTTTGCTCGATTACTTTATCATATCCCTTCGTCTTCGTCAAGGG
>JAILCK010000206.1 GCA_024680435.1 Lachnospiraceae bacterium | reverse complement strand
TTCAAAGTAATGCGTGTCCGTCAGCTTTAATTCACAAACGCAATGATCTTGAGATGGATAAGCTGTTTTATTATCATAATCTCTTATTGCCTCTATTACGCCATTGAATATGATAGGATAAGTTTCTTCGTAAGAAGGTTCCCATGCCCTCGCTTTGTCCTTAACCGTAATACAAGTGATATTGGGAGACAACTCTAAAGCCTCCTTGTGGGATGCGGCACACCCTATGTTTGCAAGGTACGGTACATCACAAAAGCACATAACGCTTTCACCGATTTCGGCAACATGGATCCCGTTTATATAAAATGAATCTATAGGAGGTGTATGGATTGTATGAGGAAAATAAGCATTTTTCTCGCCGGCTCTTGCGTGTTGTCCAACTGTTATTATTCCATATGGATTAATGGCAGCTTGACCGCGTATCCTACTCCATAGCACTTCTCTATTGGGTAAATCAAATGTACGCACTATCGATGGCAACTTCTCAATTTGCACATTATACTCCTTGCATCCTGCAAAATGCATATCATAGAGAAGAATATCATCTATTCCCATTTCAATTGCAGCATTACATACCGCCAGAACATCGCTGGTAATACAGTCTCTTCCATAAGAACGCCACAGAGTATTTTGAGGATGTAATTCCTCATGCCAACATGCCTCTCTATTCGAATCAAATATTCCACTTGCGCCTTCCATATCTGCGACAATTATTAACTGTTTCATGTATTAGTTCTCCTCCATTTTCCTCTATGTGTACAGTATTCTCAAAAGTCTTATTCTTTTATCATTCTGACTTCAACAATAGGAGTTCCCAGTGTGAGTTCTTCCTCTCGTTCATCAAAGCGAAATCCGCATTTTTCGTAGAATTTGACTGCCCGTATATTATCTTTAAGTACCCAGGGCCATCATATTCCATAAACCGCCACCCCTGTTAAAGCCGCAAGGCATATAAGTCCAATTGGGGAGAGACCTTTCTTTAAAACTTTTCTTGAGCCAAAATAAATTGCCCCAAAGGCTAAGGTCATTAAAAACGCCGTAATGTCAACACTTCCCGCAGTCTTTACATAGCAATTTCCAAAAATCATGTAAACGCCTGTTGCAAGTATGACACCCATTACACAAGGCTTTAGCCCATCCATCGCAGCCTGCACATAAGGATTCTTAAGGAGATTTTTCACGACAACCATCACAATAAGAATAATAAAAAATGCAGGAAGCACAACCGCCGTTGTCGCAATTAAAGCCCCCAAAAGGCCTCCCTTATTGCTGCCAACATAGGTGGCAAGATTCACCATGATTGGGCCGGGTGTGCTCTCGCTCACCGCTATCATGTACGAAAGCATCTCGTCGTCCATCCATCCATGGGAGATTACCACATCTCTGATAAGCGGTATCGCTGCGTATGCTCCGCCAAAAGAAAACAGTCCGACTTTCAAAAATCCTATCAAAAGGTCTAGATAAATCATGCCTGTCCCTCCTTCCTCTTTCCTTTGTTTAAAAGAAAGAAGGCGACACTTACGACTGCTGCCAAAAGCATAACTATAATCGATGAAACGTGCAATTTAAGCACATTAACAAGCATTATAACGGCAAAAGAAATCAAAAGAATGCCTATCTGAAGCGGTTTCTTTTGCATTTTCTTTATCATCTTAATTGCCGCATCAAGAATCAATATTCCTACCGCAATCTTGATGCCAAGAAATGCATGCGCTATCCAGGTAATCTCCAGGAATCCTTCCAAAAACATAGAAAGGGCAAAAATAATAATAAAAGACGGCAAAGCCACCCCGATTGTGGCAAAAATAGCCCCTAAAAGCTTACCCTTTTTGTACCCAACAAACGTGGCACAGTTAATTGCAACCGGCCCGGGAGTCGACTCTGCAATGACCGTTATATTCATCATTTCATCATGGGTTATCCAGTTTTTCTTTTCAACACAGATGTTCTCTATAATCGAGAGCATCGCATAACCTCCGCCAAAAGTAAATAGGCCTATCTTTGCGAAGGTCAAAAATAATTCAATAATTATGGGCATTTAATGTCCTTCTTTCCGACGCTTATCACAGAAAATAGTTTTAGTAGTTTCTTTAAAGATTGTACATCATGAAATTTCCGTTATGCTTAAAGCCATAAGCCGTATACAGTTTTACACCCATATCAGATGCCGTAATATGAACTGCTCCGCAGCCATAGTTTCTTGCTTCATTTACAACACGATCAAGAAGCTCCTTCGCTATTCCCATTCGCCTATAGTTAGGATTTGTATACATACTTGAAAGAAGCCCGAGCTTTCCTGATGTACATGTGAAATAAGGCGGCTTTTCAACAAAAGACATTCCGCTTGTTCCTATAATCTCATCTCCATCCATGGCAAGCCATGATACAAAAGTGCCATCAGCCATATGCCTATGATAGTAATCAAGAAGCGCACCTTTTAAATCTACATTTTTCGGTACTTCTCTGCCTTCGGAAGTGTATTCTTCCGTAAGCTGATTAATCCTCATGTCTATAAATCTTTCAAGTTCCGATTCAGTTAGTTTTTTGTATTCTATCCTCATAGTTTTCCCTCCGCAAATCTCTTTGCATTATTACAGACAATTATAATCTATCAAAAGGTCAAAATCACCCTTGCATTTTCTTTCTTAATTTCTTTTT
This sequence comes from Lachnospiraceae bacterium, assembly GCA_024680435.1. GTDB lineage: Bacteria > Bacillota > Clostridia > Lachnospirales > Lachnospiraceae > UBA1258. The sequence continues at coordinate 1,872 of JAILCK010000206.1, read as the reverse complement.
TAGATAGAAAAGGCAAAGAAAACACATTGCAATCTGCGTAACCGTCGAACAAGGGGTAGCAAGTCCTATATGGAAAAGGGATACAGGCTCTTGCTTACTCATAATGTACGACACAGGAATTCTAATAAGGAACGCTCCGACTATGCCCTGAGCCATAACAAATCTTGTATACTCCATGCCGTTGAAAAATCCAATGAAGCAAAAAAGGAAACACGTAAACAGGCAATCAATGGCATATGCTTTGAGGTAATCCCATGATGCGGCAACAACCTCTGCATCTTTTGCAAATATTCCGGCCAAAAGATCTCCATGGAAGAAACCGCTGTAAAACATAAGCACTGCAAATATGAACGATACTCCGATGGCATATTTAAGTCCCTTAAACGCCCTATCGTACCTGCCTGCGCCTCTGTTTTGAGATACAAATGCCGACATTGACTGCGCAAAAGCTGACGGTATGAGCATGATAAATGCACAAACCTTTTCAGCAACGCCCACCCCGGCAGATGCAATTACGCCAAGGGAATTGACGATGGCAAGTATAACCAGAAACGATATGCCCACAAGAAAATCCTGAAGCGCAATCGGAGCCCCGATAAATACAATCTTTTTAATAATCCCTTTACCCGATTTAAAGCATGCTCTATCCAGTTTAAATGGCAGTTCTTTTTTACTGATTAGCCACAAAGATATCAAAACACTTATGAGCTGCGCCAATACTGTTGCTATTGCTGCACCTTTTGTTCCCATGTCAAAGCCTGCAACCAAAATCAAGTCTCCTACGATATTGCAGACACAGGCTATAGCCACAGTTATAAGTGGAGTGACAGAATCTCCGAGCCCTCTGAAAATACTTCCTATCAGGTTGTAAGTTATTATTACAATCGCTCCGGCTCCGCATATTCTTATGTAAGAAACAGTTAAATCAAAGGCTTCTTTTGGCGCATTCATAATGTTAGCAAGATTTCCGGCCATCAATGAGATGAACACTGTAAGGAAAATGCCTATCGAAAGAAACAGCTTTATTCCGTTTGCTACAATTTCTCCTCCTTCAGAAGCTTTTCTTTCACCTATTTTTTGTCCCAAGAACACTGTCATACCCATGGACAAAGAACTTACAAGATTTGTAAGCGTCATCATGATTTGCGACCCGGTTGATACTCCCGATACATCTGCTGGATCTGCAAATTTTCCTACAATCATAAGGTCAACTGCCCCGTAAAGCGATTGAAGAAACAATGCAAAAAGTACAGGAATCGCAAACTTAAGAAGCGGAACAAGTATCTTTCCTTCTGTAAAATTCTTCTGTTCAGCCACGTATATTACCTCCAAAAAAGTCGGATAAGAAACCGGCATCTAAACCGGTCATCTTATCCGCCCAGTCATTTCATGAACCACTAACCCCGTCCCCTAGGGCCATTACTTTAATCAAATAAATAATTCATCTGCCGCATTTTTTCAAAGCAAATAGTCTTAACTCTTTCTTTTATTTCAGCACTGTAACTATTGGAAGGGACTTGATCAATAATGTCTGCAACATCCTTCTTTGTGAAGCTAAATCTAATATTTGATCCATACAACTTTTCGGCCACATCCAATTGCTCATAAAAACTGTCGCAGAAAGTTTTTGCCTTTACCGAATCGATCAACTCGTAAACATCCTCCTCAAGCGGATAGTCCATGGTCGTATCGGACAAAAGGCCCGCGCCTTGATCAAATATCGTGCAAAGTTTGAACTCACCATTTCCGTTGGCCAAAACTGCAATATTATGAGTGTGTCTGTCTTCGTTTAAAAAGAACGCATCTATTGTAAGCATCTTTGACATATATACACCGAAATTCTTTATGCCCGTAATCCTTTCAGTTTCTTCA